>JAOUJT010000177.1 GCA_029883105.1 Gammaproteobacteria bacterium | reverse complement strand
TACCGTTACAACTCTCTTTAAATCAATAATTTAGCCGTATTTTCTGGCCGTCGGTATAGTACTCTCACGGCTAAAGTTTTTTACCCGCAAGGGTCGGAATCTTATCCGTGCGGGTTTCCAGTTTCAGGTTACTCAATACAC
Organism: Gammaproteobacteria bacterium; assembly: GCA_029883105.1. Lineage (GTDB taxonomy): Bacteria > Pseudomonadota > Gammaproteobacteria > Thiohalospirales > Thiohalospiraceae > JABURT01. Next base: position 5,946 of record JAOUJT010000177.1, on the reverse strand, counting down.
GCACCGTCCCCTCTCTGTGCAATGCCTCATGGATTTGCGCCACAACGGCCAGAATCTCATGGAGTTCACCCTCAATATTGGTTCCCATAGCGTGACTTTGGACGATAAAATCACGCGCATTGATCATCTCTATGACTCGGCTGATCTCCTTCCTTACAGAGACACCGCTGCCAATAGGAACGAACTGTATATCTGCCGTAGCTATCATCTTCACACTCTCTGCACAGTGGTAAATCAGCTAATCATACCGCTAGAAGCGCCAAAGTGTAAGAATAAGGTACCCTTCTATTGGCCCCCACCCTCCCCTATGGTTTAAAATGCGCAACCTGAATGATTACCCAGCCCGGATATAGTGATGTTCCTAGACGATTATTACGCCGAAGATGGCACCCTGCGTGTCTCTCGTCAGCAGGCCAGTGACTTTGCCAAGAAGATTGCCGGTGACTTCAACCCCATCCATGACACAGATGCCAAGCGCTTTTGTGTCCCCGGCGACCTGCTTTTTGCCCTTATTCTGAACAAATATGGCCTCAGCCAGCAGATGAGCTTCACCTTTCAGGGCATGGTTGGTGATGGTGTCCAGCTGATTTTTCCCGAACCAGAATCCGATACCTATGCCATCACCATTAATGACAGCACTGGTAAGGAGTATCTCAGTGTTGAACGTACAGGAGATATCTCAATGGATCAGGAAATGATCTCAGATCTGAGCTGTCGCTATGTGGAATTTTCCGGCCAGACCTTCCCCCACATACTTGTACCCCTGATGGCTGAAAACAAGATTATGCTCAATCCCGAGCGCCCTATGGTTATCTATGAAAGCATGCTCATCAACATCTCTCGACTGGATATAAAAGATCCACGCCTTGAACTGACACACTCTACATTTAGCGGCGATGGCAAACGTGGAAATGTCAGTCTGGAGTTCAGTATTATCTCTGCAGGAGAGGTTGTCGGCACAGGTAAAAAGAATCTGATTCTAAGTGGCTTGCGTGACTTCGAACAAAAAAATATCGACCAATTGGTAGAGAGCTATAGTCAGCGTAAGCTGGCCTACTCAGCATAAAATATTTTAGTACACAGGCAGAAGATCCAACTTCAGCCACACAACGGATTATTTGGGCGTGCTAAAAATGTTAATCCTGACACGTACTAGATGACGATTTAACGCTATATTCGAACCCTGTTATTCTTACGAGACCTAGAAAATGCTTACTAGTCCAGCCAAAATACACCGCGGTATGTCTCAGCAATTGCACACCTGGCGTGAAACCATGACCAAGCAGGATCATCGACTGGGCTGGAAGATCGGTTTTAATATGCTGGCGGATCAACAGCGATTAAGTTTGCCCTCGGCCATGGTGGGTTATCTTAGCCGCCAACGAACTCTGCTCTCAGGTCAACACTATCCGGCATCGGAAAACGCCATCTTAATGGTTGAACCGGAAATCGCCGTGCAGATCCACTGTAATGTTCCCGCCGACGCAAGCATCGAACAGGCAAATTCCGCTATCGCCGCCTATACGGCAGCACTGGAGTTGATCGATACCACGCGTAGTGTTGGCGACGATATCGAAGCGATACTGGGCGGAAATCTGTTTCATGAAAGCGTCGTATTAGCAGAATCACGGATCCTGCCTGCCAGTTACACTCGTGAGCAATTGGGTTTTTCACTTCATTTAAACGGCGAAGAAGTAAGAACTCTGGAACAAGAACGAGTTCCACAGGATTTTTCTACCCTAATCATCGACACCGCCAACATTCTGGCTGAACATGGCGAACAACTGCAAGCAGGTGACTGGATTATTACTGGTGCCGCAGCCAAACCGGTTCCGGTTCAATCTGGCGATGATATTAGCCTGGACATGCAACATTTGGGGAAAATCACACTAAGTATAAAATAGATCCTATAGATAAAACCTTTCACCACAAATCGATTTTGTTGTGACTAGTTCATTTTTTACTTTTTATCTTCCAGCATGGATTTCAGATCACCAAACGGATTAAAGCTGGCGCTGCTATTCTTGCCACTTCCACTAGAGGTATTTCCCTGCTGTGCCTCCAACTGTCGCTGATGTTCATTGTCATGACAATAGAGGCATAACAGTTCCCAATTGCTGCCATCAGCAGCATTGTTGCTGTGATTATGATCACGATGATGCACCGTTAATTCATGCAGATTCTTGCGGTCAAACTCTCGTGCACAACGACCACAAATATGTGGATACATTTTCAATGCCTGTTCACGATAGCCTAGGTCTCGCTGTTCACTGGCACGTCGAGCCTCAATCACCAATTGGTCCAACTTATCGTTATCTGCTGTTACCATAGTCATCCTCACTATTTTTTACTGTAATAATCACGGTCTTATTATCCTACAAACGAAAGTATCACAAGGCAGGGTAACTTACGATACTGTGCCGTGAGAAGGAGTAGTCAATTGGTCCTATTTTCCTCACAACGGTTCGAAACACTCTAAATCATCGGCAAATTGTACTGGGCCAGAATAGCTGCGTCGTATCTGCATCAAGGATTCTCCTTCCTTACCCTGGATACGATTCATTCGGTGTGACAACACCAGCGTCTTAACCTGTGCTTGAGCGGCAATCTTCCCTATCACTGATGGCGGCATATGTAGATTACGTGAAACCCTTCCCGCCTGTTCCGCTATCGCATGATGTGCCACCAATAAATTTGCACTTTTTGCCAGTGTCGCGAGGGTATTATACTGATTTGTCATATCACCGCTAAACAACAAACTCTGCCCATCTATTTCTACCCGCCATGCCAAAGAGGGTATCGGACCATGATGTACAGCTACGGCGGAAATTTTGTATAGATCATCATTTCTAACAAGCATTTCGGATTTTTTACTAGCATCTATATCGTGCGCTATAATCCGATAATTTTCAGTGTCGTCAAGATAATCGGATAAATACGGATATGCACCATTTTTCGAAAAAAGTTTATTTACAAAACCTGTCATCGATGGCATCAAGTCATTAGCCGTTGGACCATATACATTCAGATCGCGATTTCGATTGGAAAAATAACTGGCCTTGATAATAGCAGGAAGGTCATTACTATGATCCACGTGCATATGACTTAGCAAGATCAAATCCAGATCATTTAACCGGGCATCACTTTTTTCAAACTGTAGGGCACTCCCACTCCCTGCATCAATCAGTATACGAGCTTTTCCATTGTGCCAAATCAGATAACTGCTGGATGCACGTCCATCATCGATTTCAGGCCCACCCGAACCCAGAACTTGCAACCACACCCCATCTTTTTTGCATGTAGCATAAGCTGATTGTTGTACTATAAACATGGACATAAGCAGTGCCATGTATGAAACGATTTTGGACATTCGACACCTGCGCATATCTAACCTGTAAAGTTATTCATAATATAATTACACGAGTGAGTTCGACGAACATAACACATCCGCTAGCAAAGCATAGTGTCACTTTATAATCATAAACAATACAAACAAATAACTTTCTCTAACATCAATCGTTTTCACGAACTACTGGGGGGTTTTATCGGCAGTTCAAATAGTGATTCCAGTTTTGTGAAATTTCCTGCCAATCGACCCAGCGGGTTCAGGGCTTTCAGATCTATACGTCCATTCTTTATCAACGCATCTTCTATATGAAATCGTTGCATGCGTCCTACTACCAGATAGTCACTTCCCAAACGCAGCATATGTTCGACGGTACACTCCATACTGATCTTTGCTTCGGCGACGCGAGGAGTCGTAACAGCCTCACAAGCGGCCGGTGTCACACCGGCACGAACAAATTCATCCACCTCCGGCGGATGATTTATCGCCGTTTCGTGCATGGCATTGGCCAATGATAGCGACACTATGTTGATCACAAACTCCTGGCTTTCACGCAGATTCGTCAGGGTATCCTTGGCATAGTCTTCTCCCCCGGTACGTGGACCTATGGAGATGGCTAGCATCGGAGGCTCACGTGAGGCGACGGTAAAAAAGCTAAATGGCGCAAGATTAAGTACTCCGTCGTGACTGCGCGACGATACCCAGGCGATGGGTCGTGGTACCACGGAGCCCGCAAGCAGCTTGTAAACGGAATGTGTGTCTATGTCATTCGGATCGATGATCATGTATGTGCCATTTTTAGTGTCTTGAGTGTATGGAATATAACAACCTGTCTGGCAATGTCCATAGCCGCCATCCGTGCCCTATAAGGCCACCTCACAAATGGGCTTTGATATATAAAACTATCTTACCGAAGGATTACCTAGACGCGAGACGCTACACAGCCACATCGCGACTATCAATATCGGGATACCCATGTCACTGCGAGCCTCAATCTAATGTATATATTTTCTTCATAGCAGTGACAACTGCTCTCCCACTTGCGACGGTAGGCGGAACAGGCTGCTGTTTAGACCAATAGGCTCGCAGCTAAGTCCCTCATTTTTACAAGCCAGTTTATAGCGCTGAGCAATCAACTCAGCATGGGTGCCGAGACCGGTCATGCGCTGGCCGAGTGTGGCGCAAGAGGCCTTGCCACCACAAACCTCACGGATCAGTTTCATTACGTAGGTGGCCTTTAAGGGTCGGTGCTGACGCAGCCAAGCTTCGAACAACTCCTTTACCTCATATGGCAGACGCAGCATGTCATAATCAGCCGACTGTGCTCCCGCCTCGGCTGCGGCAGACAACACGGACTCCAACTCATGCTCATTCAGCGCAGGGATTAACGGTGCAAACATCACACTCACCGGTATACCTGCCGCGCTTAAGTTGCGTATGGTTTGCACTCTCCGTGCTGGCGATGATGCGCGGGGTTCCAGGCTACGGCTTAAATCATGTTCCAGGGTGGTCACGGATATGGTCACCTGCACTAAATCTAGTTCAGCCAGGGCCACTAACAGCTCCCTATCCCGTTCGATCAGTGACGACTTGGTGATCAGAGAAACCGGATGTCGATGCGCCAGAAGTACTTCCAGTATCTGGCGTGTAAGCCCTAACTTACGCTCTATGGGTTGGTAGGCGTCGGTGTTAACGCCAAGGGCGATGGGGGCAACCTTATATAATGGCCGCGCCAGCTCCTCACGTAATAGCTCTGCGGCATTGGGCTTGGTGAAGATCTTCGTTTCAAAGTCCAGACCCGGCGACAAGTCCAGAGAGGCATGCGTCGGACGAGAAAAACAGTAGGCACAGCCATGCTCACAACCGCGATAGGGATTGATGGAACGATCAAAGGGGAGATCGGGTGATGAGTTATAACTGATGATACTGCGGCTGGTATCGCTAAAGATCTGTGTCTTTATCACCTGCGGTTCGTCACCTGTCCAGCCATCATCTATGGCCTCACGGGAAAACTCGGTAAACCCGGGATCGGAATTGTCGCAGATGCCGCGACCTTTAACAGGAAGATAAGCTATTTTTGTATTCATGACGGGTTCGCGACTCTATCAAAAAGTCTAATCCATCTGCCTGCCCCACGGCCTGCAGCCTTCCCCCCGTGTAATATCTTAACCCAGACTATCTTCAGGTGCCAGTATAGAGAATTGCCAGGCTATTCTATTTCCAATGCTGGATTCGCGACTCTGGCCGATATCATAAAATCAAAAAGCACTTCCTGGGGCGATTATATGGAGATACTGGTTTACACCAGTAATTTGAAATCATCCTTCTGTTGCAGAAGAAGATAAGAAATTTATGTATCCAGTAGTTTTCGTATTTGAGTCAACAGTAATTCTGTAGAATAGGGCTTATTAATTATATTTTCATAGAGTTCTGTATCCTCGTCATTACGGTCACAATCATCATTGTATCCACTATTAAGCTGTATTTTAATCTGCGGATAGATTTCACGAATTCGCTGTGCCAGCTGATAACCACTCATACCGGGCATTATCACATCTGAAAGGACAAGATCAAATCTACCGGCAGACAATTTTTCCAAT
>JAOUJT010000176.1 GCA_029883105.1 Gammaproteobacteria bacterium | reverse complement strand
CCATACAGAGGAAATGATGCAGCAAAGACACAGAATTCAATTCCCGAAAAGAGAATCATCCCATTTAAATCAAGACGAATCCTATTTTTACCTTCAAGATTCAAACGGGCAGAGAAAGCTTCGGTTTCATGATTATAATGAAATATATAAAATCCCCGGTTTGTATGAACAGATCTTTTATGACCGACTGAAGTGTACATCGCCATTCAAGGTAACCTCAATACTGCAAGCGGCAGTAAAACAATCTCAGGATAATTTTTCTGAACTTCGCATACTTGATTTAGGTGCTGGCAACGGCATGATGGGTGAAGAGTTAAAGAAACATGGCGTGTCGCGCTTAGTAGGAATCGATATTATTCCTGAGGCATATGATGCGACCGTACGCGACAGGCCAGGAATATATGATGCCTATTACGTCGAGGACTTTACCAAGCTGGATGAAGCTAAGAAAGAAGAGATCTCTACGTGGCAATGTGATTGCATGGTAACGGTTGCTGCGCTGGGGTTCGGTGACATACCGGTTAAGGCGTTTGTCGAAGCATTCAACATTATTAAGAGTGAAGGTTGGGTGGCGTTTAATATTAAAGACAGTTTCTTTGATGTTACCGATGACTCCGGTTTCTCGAAAATGATTAGAGAGCTAACCTTCTCGAAACATCTTGATGTTTATTACATTGAACGTTATCGACACAGATTGTCGATAGAGGGTGAGCCACTGTATTATTTCGCCATTGTTGCAAGAAAAAAATCTGACGTACCGGATTCGTTTTTGCAAGAAAAAGGTCTGATGAAATAAATCAGACTCGGCTGATAACTGTCACTATTTTGATGCCGACGTAAGTCGGCATCTTTGTATCTGATAGTGTGAAAGTGTTGAATTAATTGAGCCGCAATTTTTACTGGCAAAATGATATGCGCTTGATATAACCAAACACTTTAAACTGCAGTTATATCCATTAGTGATTATGGTGCCAGATAAACAAAAAAGAATGATGCTGAGGACATCCATTAACCTGTAGCTGAGGTAAGAACTTTTTCGCGCCCGGTAACATCCGACCTTGAGTGCGGATCTAAATGATGGCCTTACGGATGGTGTAAGGCGTTATGAATGGGCTTTGATGAGGTCGGCGACTCTGTTCTGCTAGCGCGTCAAGACCATGAGCCTCATAGCGTTTTACCCATTTGTAGCCGGTTTTACGGCTAATCCCATAGGCACGACATAGCTCAGAAAAACTCGCGTAATGGCTCTTCAGGTAATCGGCCAGAAAAAGGAGCTTTTCATCCATCGGTTTTACGTCTCGCCAGGGCATTGGACACCTCCTACCGTGGTGTCTTCAGCATAGATAAAGTGTTACCTATGTACCTGGACTCTTCTGTTACCGATGTATCTTAACCGTACACTCTGTAGAATTCTTGAGCGGGTTTATCTTGGAGACAAAAAAAAGAGCCGTACAGGAACGGCTCTTTTGGGGTTCACAAAACGCTTGGTACCAAAGGCTTATGGTATCGTCATAAGTCCTGCAGCAGAGAGCATAGCATTAAAGGCGATCTGGTTATAAAGCACGGTGGTATCTGGGCCAGTGTAGTAACCACCCAGGTTTCTCATTAGTTTGTAAACACCGTCACTTCCATCGATGTAGGCGTCATTGTTATAAGACACTGAACCATGGGGCTGTCGAACGATTAGCACATTATTGCCATTGGTGTTTCTGAGTATCCAGGTACCTGTTTTGACGGGGTCTGTTTCCCGTATCGTGTAGCCACCACTCAAGTCTTGAGAATACAAATAAACACTACCTAGTCCAATGTTTATATCTCCCACTAACTGATAGCGATAGTCCTGTGGAGTTAAGTTGCCGCTAATCGAATCATAGTAATAGTAGCTAGCGCTAAATTCAGGGCGACCTGAAGTAGGTGGTGGTGACGAAGGCACCACCAGATTACTTAGACTTTCACCCGGAAAATAGGCACTAGCTGGGGTGTCATGATAGATTTGTTCAGTAATTTGCCGTCTTTTTGCAGGATATATTACGCTACCGGCTGGAAAGGTTTCGGTTCCATCCAGGTGTGGGTAATCTCGATCTGCATGATAGACAGTGATATTCTTCATGTTCTCGCCAGCTACCGGGTCTGCAGAAATCTCAAAAGCAGCTGAACTTAATGCTGAGCCAGCAGCTCCCAGGAAGCTTGCATAGATATAGCCATCTGCTAACTCGACACGACTATTTGTGACTGGAACCAGGATTCCCTGAGAGTTTAAGATTTCCATAGCCATCGGCTCATCAGAGCGTCCTGTTGATAACAGTATATGCTCAGTAGTGTTAATGTTGACGCCATACCGCTCATTAATGAACACACCGTCCAACAAGCTGATTTTCCCATAGTCATAGGTATATGGTGTTCCATTCGCGGATACACAGGAGCCACAGCCCTGAAGATCAACGTACAGATTATTCAGCTCACTCACCGGCGCTGGAATGATATCCGCGGTTGATAATGAAGCCGCAACCTCGGCAACAATATTTGTAGTATCGACTATAGAAATGGCAGCAGCAGTATCAATGGCAGTTTTATCCACCGTTACTGCTTCATCAAGTGCCCCTGCGATCAGAGTCAAATCTTCTGCAATCTGGCTTACAACTATATCCGTGATTGCTGACTGTGTGTCCGTTGTTCCAGTATCACCAAGTGCAGTGGTAACAGTCGCGGTATTGTTGGCGATTGCCCTGGCTGTGGCCCGGGCGATATTGCGCAATCTCGCATATGTTGCTGCGGTTGTTGGAGTTGAATTCACGATAGCAGCAGTAACGATCTCAGAGCCTGCAATGTAATCATCGAACATGCTCACAGCATCATCGGATGTATAGCCTAAAAGTTGCTTTATATTGGAATCAGCACCACTGATACCTGCTGCTGGATATTTTCGGTACATGACATCAACAAGCGTTGTGAGTGGTGAGACCACATGATGATGCCCTGCAGGCGTAGACATTGTATAGGGCATTGTTATGGGAGTATCAGGTGAGTCTGCATCAATCGCACCAGCTTTCACTTCCGCGATGACAGGATAAACAGATACATCAAACTCTGAAGAACTTAAACTATATTGACCATCACTACCACTGGTTGTGCTGGGTTCATTGGCTTCACAAACCATATTACTGTTTACGTCCAGGCATATAGTTGCACCTGAAATATAGCCATCAGAAACAACACCAGCTAGGGTTACTGAACTTGAAACGGGGTCAGTATTGGAATCGCCCTCGTTTGAACAACCCGCAGATAGAACAACAAGCGCCATCAGTAACCAAAAAGCCTTCATATGTTGAATCCTAATTTTAATATTAAGTATCTGAGAATACTATCTTCCACATTTATACGGAACCCCCCCAAATTAGGGGGGGGTAAAAGTAGGTGGAGAGTATTGGTCATTCCGGCTGCGCCAACAGATGGATGCGCTGCAAACAAAACTCAAAGAAGATATTTGGGGTCAGGGTAAAATAGACTAAACTCTAGGACACTAAGAGTAAAGAAGCGCCTTATCAGGGAGGATAAATGGCTCGATTACCTAGACTATGTCTGCGTGGCATACCACAACATATAATACAAAGAGGCAATAACCGGCAGGCCTGCTTTGCCTGTGATGAAGACTTTGCTGCCTACGCCGGCTGGCTGAAAGACTATTCCCGCAAGTATGAAGTAAAAATACATGCCTGGGTGTTTATGACCAATCATGTTCATCTACTGGCCACACCTGAAGAAGAGCGGGGTGTATCAGACATGATGAAATCTTTGCGTCGAATGTATGTGAGATATTTCAATCACAGCTACCGACGTACAGGCACGCTGTGGGAAGAGCGATATAAAGCCTCCATTGTAGATGCGGAAAACTATCTACTGACCTGCATGCGCTATATCGAACTTAATCCTGAGAGGGCAGGGATGGCACAATTGCCAGAAGAATATGCGTGGTCCAGTTATCAGGCCAATGGAGTTGGCAAGGCAATCAAATTATGTACGCCTCATCCGATATACAAGAGCTTGGGTAGAACCGTCCAGAGTCGAACAGCATCTTACCGTGAACTATTCCGTTATCATTTAGAACCTGAACTAGTTGGACAAATACGAAAATCCGTTAATCAGGGTATGGCGTTAGGAAATGATAGATTCAAGGTGGAAATAGAGCGCTTAGCAGGCCTTAGAGCCAGTGTTTTGAAGCGAGGGCCTAAGCCTAAAAAATGAGTCAGGAGGAGTATTTACCCTGACCCTGAATATCCTGGTGGTATCGTACCAGCTGGTTGCGGTATGAAAGGGCTGCTACATTAATGATGAATAAAAGGGGGAAGTCCACTCTGCCCCAAATATTGGCTCTAAATTGTCTTGTTGTACATTGCCTCGCATATAGAATTTACAAACAAATACTGCTACACCCCTAATCTGAGGGGTGTTCAATTAAATCACTAGTCTATATAGTCGACCGATAATCATATAAGACGGAGATTTGTCATGAGACGTATTTTGTATCTGGGTTTTCTCATTATGCTGGCGCAACCCATGGTGTATGCCGAGGTGAGCAGCAATCCAACAGAGGCAAAAATTCAGGCGATCATTACCGAGGTTAACGCCTCTCTGGCCGACGGAGGCCTGGTTCCAAACGGGCCTGGAAAGTCTGCACAGGGCAGGGTAAACGCCTTTTTGAATAAACTGAATGCTGCACTGAACGCCGCTCAGTCCAATGGCAACCAGGATGCCGTGGTGCAATTGGAAGGGGCACTCAACTTTGCCACGGGCGATGCCAAGTCCGGGCCATTATTCAGTGACGACGGGGCGGACAAGCTCTATAGAAAATTACAGTTCGTGATTAACTATCTCAATGGTGCCATTGACGTCAGTGGGGCCTGGTGGATGGAAAACCTCTTAGATAGTAACTACGTGTCATACATCGTGCTGGATACCAGTGGTCTGGTTGAGGATTACCATAGAGGCTCTCCTCATAGCCCATTTACCAGCGGAACGTATACCCTGGAAGAATCCGGTTTTACGGCTACCGTCTACAATGCGAATAACACTCCAATCACACTTAGCTGCTCACTGGATTCAGAGGCAACCGGTATCTGCACGCAGACCGATGGGGTTCAATATAGCTTGAACAAGATCAATCCGGCCGAATGCTCGGGTTCCTGGCTCGGGCAAGTAGGTTCTGGTGAAACTCCAGGCACTTATTATCGTTCGATAGCCTCTATCAATGTGAATGACGATGGTACTGTTAACAGTATCTATACGGCGGACGCCAATGCTGTACAAGGTCGCCTGTACTGCCAGGGTAACAAGGCCTTATTAAAGATGGACGCCACCGGTCAAGAGCATCTTGTGTTTCGTAATTATCAAGCACCTTTTGTGTATTCGACCGATTTATTGCAAACGAAACTCACTAGTACCTATTTTTTGTCATTAACTCGATATCCTTTGTTAAGCTTCGAAGCGTTTAGCCAGCTACCGGAATACTTTGCATTTTATCTGGATGATACCGACGGCGATGGGATCATCAACCGCTACGATACGGACATCGACGGTGATGGACGTATCAATGCGCGTGACAATTGTCCGCTTGTGCCAAATAGAAGACAGACTGATAGAAATCGAAATGGTATTGGCGATGCCTGCGAGTAGATGGTCTGACTGATTCCGAAGCTGATAAAGCCGACGATAGTCGGCTTTATTTTGGACTGTGGAAAAGAGACAACTAGAACATCCACTCCCCAATAAATCATTGAGGTAGGCTATTTTGAATCAAGTGATATAGAGGTATTAATATCTTATATCATAAGTAAGTTAACATAGATGGATTAGCTAAATGGAATTGCGAAAAGTAAGAACGGAATATGAATATATTGCGTACGAAAAATTTCTGTACTTAGTATTCAATAAGAGAAACCCAGAGAATTGGCTGTGATATTTTGGGGTCAGTATTTTGGGGTCAGGGTAAAATAGACTAAACTCTAGGACACTAAGAGTAAAGAAGCGCCTTATCAGGGAGGATAAATGGCTCGATTACCTAGACTATGTCTGCGTGGCATACCACAACATATAATACAAA
>JAOUJT010000175.1 GCA_029883105.1 Gammaproteobacteria bacterium | reverse complement strand
TAACTGGCACGGCTATTGCACTTTCAACCATAACGATAGGTGACACATAGACGGAGAGTGACATGGCAGCAATCATTAATTTGCCATCCAGCCCAAAGGTTTCGGTTCAGGCAGAGAAGCCCCAGCAAGCCCAGAGTGTGGGTAGCGAGCAGAGTGAGGGATTTTCCCAGGCTTTGAGTCAGCAGATGGAAAAGAAACAAACCGGCACAGAAAAGCCAGCAGACGCAGATAGTCGTCAAGTAAAATCAGATAATGCTACAGAAAATCAATCAGTTAAGGCATCCGGGACCGACCCCGAGGCAGCGCAAAAACAGGCTTTGGAGTCAGCTCAGCCTGAGCCAGATTCATCATTAGCGGAAGATGTGGCAGAAAAATCCCCCTTTCCAATGGATTCGGCAGTAATACAGCTCCAGCAACCCGGTTTACAGGAATTATTGGGTTTAGTCTTGGGGCGTGGCAATACAGAGGACGGCAAAGAGTTGCCGTTGATGGCAAAACTTGGTGAATCTTCTGTGCCCAGAGCATCGATTGCAGAAGTTATGGCTGCACGAAATTCTCGTCTGGTCCAGGTATCTGGTTCGAATCTTCCTATGGATGAACATGCGCTACTGTTACAGCAACAGCAGTTAGTGCTAGCAAATCAGCCAGGTGCTTCTGCTGATGAATTGAAATTAGCCCTGCGTGGTATCGAGAATGCACTGCAGTCTCTGAGTCGAACTCAAGGTGATCATGGCGAGCTTAAAGGTCTGGAACAAGCAAGGGAACAGTTAGTAGCACGTCTACAAGGTTTACAAGGTCAACATGCCCAGTCGAACGGCGGTAATAGTTCTGAGCAACAAGCCAACTCTTCCAAGTTACCGTTCATGCAGAATTCAAACGGGGAAGAAGCAGGAAAGTTAAGTGAGTTATCCAAGCTTACTCGCGTCGCTTTCCAGGAGATGCTGGCTCAGCAACAACCTGCCAATGGGCAAGCTCAAACGGCAGGCATGGGAGCATTGCTTGCGGGTCCATCGATATCCATGAATAGTCTGTCCGCGATGTTGTCTCCGGCTTCTGCTGGCAATCCACTATTAAACTACGCAACGTCCAGTAGTAGCTTAAATGTTCCAGTGAATCATCCCGCCTGGGGACAGGCGGTTGGTGAACGTTTGCAGTGGATGGTTAAGCAGGATGTTCAAGAGGCACAGCTAAAGCTGAACCCGCGAAACATGGGACCGATTGAGATCAAGATCTCAATGAACCAGGATCAGGCAACCGTTTCGTTTGTTGCCAATCACGCCATGACGCGTGAGGCCTTGGATGCGGCGATACCAAGATTGCGTGAAATGTTCGGCGAAAGTGGACTTAATCTGGTGGACGTCAATGTTGCACAAAACCCTGATACCAGTGGTCAGAGGGCCGGTGAAGGGGGAAATGAGTCCGCAAATGGTCATGCTGCAAACATAGGTACTGATATTACGGACATCGATTCGAAAGATAGTGCGCTGGACAATGCCGCAGCCAGAAATGGACCGTGGCACGGTTCAAATGGTGTTTTGGATGCCTATGCTTAAGTAAAGTAAGTATGTAAATTGGCTTTTCTATCGAATATGTCGAATTTGTGAACAATTTGTAAATAGAGTCGTATATATTGGGGATAAGCTTGCAGTACAATTACTATGGGATTACAACTACTTATGGAAATGGGTATGACCATAAATACGTAGTAAAAGTAGGTGTTTGCATCATGAGAATTCAAACAAAAAGAAGGGGAGAAACTTAGCATGTCTGAGTTGAACTTAGGGGAGTCGATAGATATTTCCCGAGTGGGCATTGCCTACGCCGAGCTGAAGAACTCATTAGAAACATCATCTAAGGTCAATCTTAATCTAAGAGATATCAGTCACATTGATGGTGCAGGTATACAACTTCTCTATGCATATATAACAGCGGCAAAAAAAAAGGGGCTTGATATTTCCATGTCTGAGCCTTCCGCCAGTGTAAGGTCTGCGGCAGAAAGTCTGGGCCTGGACAAACTCATAGGCTTTGCCTCTTAATCCTTGAATCTAGAAATAAAATATAACGAAAGGTGAGTGTAAATGACGAAAGTACTCGCGGTAGATGATTCTGCTTCAATGCGTCAGATGGTGAGTTTTACATTGAAAGGTGCCGGGTATGACGTGGTGGAGGCGAAGGATGGCGTTGAAGCACTTGGTATTGCCAAGACGACCAGTTTCAATCTGGTCATTACCGATGTAAATATGCCAAATATGGATGGAATTAGCTTAATCAGAGAGCTACGCACATTACCAGATTATAAGTTTATCCCTATGTTAATGCTGACAACAGAATCTGGTACGGATAAAAAAACTGAAGGTAAGGCAGCAGGTGCAACTGGCTGGATAGTAAAACCGTTTAACCCGGACCAGCTATTGGCGACCATTAAAAGGGTGATAGGTTAATCTTATGTCAATAGATCTGACTCAGTTCCAACAAACATTCTTTGAAGAAAGTTTGGAGGGCCTCGATGATATGGAAGCCAATCTTTTGCAATTAGAGGTAGGTGCTGTAGACAATGAGCAGATCAACTCAATATTCCGTGCGGCACATTCCATTAAAGGTGGTAGTGCGACGTTTGGTTTTGAGCAGATTGCTGGATTTACCCATGTGCTGGAAACCTTATTGGATGAAATGCGTGAAGGCAAGCGTGACGTCACTTCAGATTCGGTAGATGTATTATTACAAAGTGTCGATATTCTTCGTTCAATGATCAATGCGATTCAACATGAATCGACATACGATGAAGAAAGAGCCGCAGTTATTCAGTCAAGACTGGAGATCATGTTACAGGATGGAATGTCACCTGCTACGGTGATTCCAGCTACTCATGGTGTGGCGGATGTGTCTCATGCGGGTTTAGGGTGGAATATAAGTTTTACTCCACATGCATCGATGATGCAGACTGGGAACGATACAGTACGTATCCTTCGCGAGCTTGAAGAGTTTGGTGAACTGAATACGGTAGTAGATACCAATAATATTCCTGATTTTGATGATTATATTCCAGAGAACAGTTACTTATCCTGGCAGCTTGAACTTAGAACCGATGCCAATAAATCCACCATAGATGACGTATTCGCATGGGTGGAAGATGAGTGTGAGTTAACAATTACACCCATAGTTGATATAGATACGATAGGTGCAGTTTCTTCTCCTCAGTCTGAATCAGAACCAGCAACAAATACAGATATAAAACCATCACTTACCGTCGCACAGACACGAGAAAGCAAAGCAAAATCAACAAAAACAACAGAAACAGCTTCTATAAGAGTGGGCATAGATAAGGTCGATGCACTGATTAACATGGTAGGTGAGTTGGTTATCACACAATCTATGCTTAATCAATTTGCTGAGCGTGAAGAAGTCACAGCCGCACAAATAGAACAGCTGAAGAATGGCTTAGGTCAGTTAGAACGCAATACTCGTGAGCTTCAGGAAAGTGTGATGAGTATACGTATGTTACCTATTAGTTTTATCTTTAGTCGATTCCCAAGAATGGTGCATGATCTGAGTAGTAAGCTTGGCAAACAAATCGAGCTGATTATGACTGGTGAGGGAACCGAGCTGGACAAAACGGTGATGGAGAAAATTGGTGATCCATTGGTTCATTTGGTTAGAAATGCCATTGACCATGGTGTAGAAAGTCCAGAAGAACGAGCAGAAAAAGGTAAGAGCGCCGTCGGTAAGGTTAACCTAAACGCTTACCATCAGGGTGGCAATATTGTCATTGAGATAATAGATGATGGTGCTGGTCTTGATAAAAATAGATTGTTAAACAAAGCGCGTGAAAAGGGCTTGGTTCGAGAAGACGACATCTTGTCTGAAGAACAGATCTATCAGCTGATATTTACCCCAGGATTCTCTACTGCAGAAATTGTAAGTGATGTGTCTGGTCGCGGTGTCGGTATGGACGTTGTAAATAAGAATATTATCAGTTTAGGTGGAAGTATCGATATCGAATCTAAACTGGAGATTGGAACTACGTTCAGAGTACGCCTACCTCTTACCTTGGCTATTTTAGATGGACAGACAGTTAAGGTGGGTGATGAAGTTTACATCATCCCATTAGTTTCGATTAGAGAATCCATTCAGATCAAACAGGATATGGTTCGTCAAGTTGGTGGCGATATGGAGGTATTCAAGTTGCGTGATGAATATTTGCCGATTATTCGATTGCATCAAGTGTTTGAGATTGAGCGTGCGGTAGAAGAATTTGAAAATGGTTTGTTGGTGGTTGTTGAAGGTAGCGGAAGACGTGTAGGTTTGTTTGTCGATGAGTTATTGGGACAGCAACAGGTTGTGATTAAAAGTTTGGATACAAATTTCAAGAAAATGGCAGGTATATCTGGGGCCACAATTTTAGGTGATGGTTCGGTTGCAATAATTATAGATATTCCTGGTATGGTTAATTTAGCTTCGATACAGAATCGAGATGTAAAACGTGCTATTGCATGAGGACTAGTCAATGACTGATGTAGCTCATCAGAATACTGAAACAAACAATAGCGTCCATGACTTGGTTATGGGGGCTGGTGAGAATCAATTTCTTACCTTTGTTTTAGAACAAGAAGAATATGCTGTAGATATCCTTCGTGTTCAGGAGATTCGAGGTTGGGAGAGTGTTACTCGCATTCCTAATACACCTGAATATATCCGGGGCGTACTTAATCTTCGGGGAGCGATTGTTCCCATCGTGGATTTGCGTATGCGATTCAATATGAAATCGATTGAATACGGCGTAACGACAGTTATCGTTGTTTTAAAAGTTATGAAGGAAGATGGATCTGGTAGTCGTACAATGGGTATCGTCGTTGATGGCGTCTCGGAAGTATATTCTGTGCCAGAAAGTGAAATTAAAGAGGCACCAGATTTTGGTACAAAAGTGCGTACTGAATTTATTAAGGGCTTGGCGACAATCGACGATAAGATGGTCATTATTATAGATATCGACAAAATGCTTAATTCTGATGAGTTAGCAGTTGTCGATTCAGTATCTGAATCTACTGGACAAATTAAAGAATAATATACCAATGCGTATTATTGCAGTTATGAATCAAAAGGGAGGCGTGGGTAAGACCACAACTACTCTGAATTTATCGTATGCACTTAACATGTCAGGGAAGAGTGTGACGGTCATCGATATGGATCCTCAAGCTCAGCTAAGTATGAGTTTTGGCTATGATCATAGTGATAATCCAGGTATTTCTGGTGCAATGTTGTCAGACGCCAGTGCAGAAGATATTAGCATTGAATTGCGTCCGGCACTTAACTTGATACCAGCTGGACTGCGCCTAGGTGAAATGGAAACCCTGACAAAAGGTGGAAGTAAACGTGGCTGGATGCTGAAAGAATTTATCGACAAAAATATTACAGATGATTTTGTCTTGATTGATTGTCCTCCATCAGCAGGCATGCTGGGAATGAATTCATTATTTGCTGCTGAAGAGATATTGATACCTGTGTCTGGAGACTATTTAGGATTGCATGGCGTATCGAGGCTGTTTTCTATCTTGAAGCATATAGAAAAGGCTCTGGGAACGAGCAAAAGAAAATGGCTATTGGTTACACGGTTTAATGAACGAAGACGATTAGCTCGTGATGTGCTAGGAAAGATAGAAGAGTATTTCCCAGAACAGTTAATGAATACAAAAATTCGTGAAACGGTAGCGTTGGCAGAGAGCCCAAGCTTCGGTAAGTCGATATTTGAGTATCAGAAGAAAAGCAAGGGGGCTGAGGACTACTTGGCCCTGGCTCTGGAATTTCTGGCCGGTAAGGCTAAATAGTTGTCAACGAAGGGTGTAGGTAATGGCGACAGATGACACAAAAATAGGTTTTGATCCCTTGGCTTGGATGAACGATGACGATGACGAGGGCTCATCAAATAAAACTGATATAGCTCAAGCTAAAGAGTCATCTGTGCAAAAAACTCAGGCTGAAGATACATACGAATCCCCATTGGGACTTAATGTAAAACTTTTGGAAGACTCTTTCGCGCTGTTGAAGCCGCAGGGTGAGGAGTTGGTTAAGCGTTTCTACGACAAACTGTTTGTTGAATTTCCCTCAGTAAAACCC
>JAOUJT010000174.1 GCA_029883105.1 Gammaproteobacteria bacterium | reverse complement strand
TGAATCGATGTTGACCGGTGAGCCGATTCCGGTAGAGAAGGGCATCGGTGCCGAGGTGGTGACCGGCACCATCAACAAGACCGGCAGTTTCCTGTTCCAAGCCAAGCGCATTGGTAAGGATACCGCACTGGCGCAGATCATCGACATGGTCCGAACCGCACAGTCATCTAAGCCGGCTATTGGCCGACTGGCAGACAAGGTGGCCTCGGTATTTGTGCCTAGTGTGTTGATTATCGCGGTGATCAGCTTTGTGATTTGGTTCAATTTTGGTCCCGTTGATCAGGCCCTGAGCCTGGCCATCGTCACCACCATGACGGTGCTGATCATCGCCTGTCCCTGTGCCTTGGGTTTGGCGACCCCCATATCGATCATGGTGGGTGTGGGCAAAGCGGCGGAGTTCGGTACCCTGATTCGCAACGGTGATGCCCTACAGCAGGCGGGCAAGCTGACCACCATCGTGCTGGACAAGACCGGCACGGTCACTGAAGGCAAACCATCGGTGGTGGAGTTCTTTGCGGCGGATGAATTTACTGAAGAGGAAGTGCTGACTATCGCCCTGAGTGTGGAGTCCTCCTCGGAACATCCCCTGGCTCAGGCCATCGTCGATTACGCCAAGTCCAAGGGGGCGAAGAAGAAACTGGTATCCGCCTTTCGTGCTATTCCCGGTCAGGGCATTGATGCGACCGTGGAAGGTCAGCGTGTGCTGATCGGTAATATCCGCCTGATGATAGAAAATTCGATTGACGGTGGTTGGCTGGGACGCAAGTCAGCCGAGCTGGTGATCAAGGCCCAAACGCCGATGTTCATTGCCATTGGAAATGAGATAGCGGGCTTGATCAGTGTCTCCGATGCGATAAAGCCGGACTCCAAGGCCGCCATCGCGCGCATGCATAAGCTTGGACTGCGGGTGGCATTGCTTACCGGTGATAATGAAGTCACTGCCAGGGCCGTGGCCAAACAGGTGGGTATCGATGAGGTCATCGCTGAAGTACTGCCCGAGGCAAAGGAAGGAGAAATCGCCCGCTTGCAGGGGCTGGGGCATATCGTTGGTATGGTGGGGGACGGCATTAACGATGCGCCAGCTCTGGCGCGAGCCGATGTGGGCTTTGCCATTGGTACCGGTACCGATGTGGCCATAGAGAGCGCCGACATTACTTTGATGCGTGGTTCACTGAATGGTGTGGTGGATGCGATTAATATATCCAACGCAACGGTAAGAAATATTAAACAAAACCTGTTTGGCGCCTTCTTTTACAATAGTCTGGGCATCCCCGTCGCGGCTGGGGTGTTATACCCCTGGTTAGGGTTGGCTGGTCTGTTGAATCCGATGATAGCCGGTGCGGCGATGGCTTTGTCATCGGTGACCGTGGTCAGTAATGCCAACCGATTGCGCTGGTTTAAGCCAAACAAGAAACAGTCATAAATAGGAGTCGTCGATGGCGGTAATACAGATCAATCAGGATAAACCTATCCCGGAAAAAACATTTTCACTGTTTGCCTTAGGCTTTCGTCCATTTTTTCTGTTTGCTGCGTTGTCAGCAGTGTTGTTGATGCTGAATTGGGTGATGGGTTTCGTCAATGGCTGGTCTATCTCTAGCCAATACCCTGCCTATTCCTGGCACAGTCATGAGATGGTATTTGGTTACACCGTTGCCGTGATTGCCGGTTTCTTGCTCACCTCCGTACGTAACTGGACCGGAATCGATACACCAAGCGGTAAGCCGCTGCTTGCACTGTTACTGTTATGGCTGGCCGGGCGAATCCTGCCGCTGACCTCGGTCGATATGATATGGCTGAGCATGGTTGATATCGCCTTTCTTCCTGTCCTCGCTATAGCTATCGCCATCCCAATCATCCGTGTCAGACAGTGGCACAATCTGTTCTTTGTTCCCATATTGATATTGCTGGCTCTGGCCAACGCCACCTTTCATGCCGGCATCATGAACCTGTTGTTTGAAGGTGATAAGTTTGGTCTGTTTGGTGGACTGGCATTGCTCGTCGTGCTCATCGTTATCATGGCAGGCAGAGTGATCGGCTTTTTTATCGACCGGGGTCTGGATCTGAATCGCAAAGAGATTAAGGGCCTCAATGAACTGCTGGTGATCGCCACCACGATCAGTATGGTGGGGCAATTTGTTATACCGACAAATATTCTTTTTTATATCGTTACGCTCACCGCAGTCTTGCACGTCATACGTATGATTAAATGGCATCATCCCGGAATATGGCGCGTACCTCTTTTATGGGTCTTGTTCCTGGGTTACGGCTGGTTAACGGTGGGCTTTATCCTCAACGCCATCGAAGTTTGGGGCATGGTCAATCCGGCGATCCCTGCAGTGGATGTATTGCGCCATCAAAGTCTGGTGATACACGCCTTTACCGCTGGTGCGATAGGGGTCATTACCCTGGGTATGATGTCACGGGTAACGCTGGGACATACCGGTCGTGCAATGCAATCTCATACGGTTATGACCGGTGCCTTTGTGTTGATCAATCTGGCGGTGGTGGTGCGTGTTTTCTTCCCAATGTTTGAGCCTGCGATGACACTGAATTGGATCGAACTATCTGGTGGTTTGTGGGCCCTTGCCTTCTTCCTGTTTCTGCTTATACAGGGGCCAATGTTGCTGAAGGCCCGGGTAGATGGAAGACCCGGTTAAAGAAGGAGAATGAAATGATTTTATCGGTAAATATTATCGCTCTGTTGCTTATCGTTGCAATTGTGTGGTGGTTTTGGCTTTCTAAACCAAAGGCGAAACAGGTGCAATCCGATGTGGTTGAGATCCTAGTGGACAATGGCGTTTATACACCAGCAAGAATCGAGATTACGACAGCGAAAGCCGTGACTCTGCGCTTTTTGCGTAAGGATGCTAGTCCCTGTGCGGAAAAGGTGATCTTCGAGTCATTAGGCATTCGTTCAGACCTGCCGCTCAATGAAAGTGTCGATATCAAGCTGCAAGCACCCGCGCCGGGTGAGTACGATTTCACCTGTCAGATGCAGATGTATCGTGGTAGTCTTGTAGTCCGTTAATAGTAATACAGGGTGGGCGACAACAGATGTCTGTATTTGGCCTGGTGGGGTGGAATGGCCCCAGTGAACCCCTCTCTGACGGACGTTATTTCTACCCTCATGACGACAAACGCACGCGTCATGCCTTTTTTGCCTCCACCTATGCAGTAATGGGCCATCTGGCCAAAAGCGATGGTCGCGTCAGTGAAGACGAAATCACCATGGCGGAACAGATCATGGACCGGATGCAATTAAGTCTGGAACAAAAAAAGCATGCGGTCACTCTCTTTAATTATGGCAAGAGCGATACCTTCTCTCTGGACAAAGTCTTAGGAAAATTGCGCAAAGACATCGAACGTCGAGCCCTCATTCGTCAGTTCATCGAAATCCAATTACACGTCGCCTATAGTGATGGTGATTTACATCAGCCAGAACAAGACATCATTAAAAGCATTCTTATAAGTCTCGAATTTAACCGACTTGAATTCGAACATCTGGAACGGGATGTTAAGAGTGAGTTATTAAATCCAAGTCGGATGTCTCTAAACGAGTCGTTCAAACTATTGGGTGTGGATTTTAATGTTGAAGCCGAAGAATTAAAAACGGTCTATCGCCGCCTTATGGGACAACACCACCCTGACCGAATACAGGCAAGTAGTTGTTCAGATGCCGAGATGCGACTGGCCTCGGACAAGGCGCACCGCATCAAAACCGCCTATGAGCAGGTGAGAAAGGAAAGAGGCTTTTAAATATCTTTAATTGTTTGATTTAATGATCGGCAGCATGAGTGTTATGTTATCTGAATATAACGTTTCAACCTATTAGATGGTTGATTCACAACATAATTAACACACTCAATGGATATTTATGGATAAGCGTCGTATTGCGAGTCCGACCCAAAGGATTGGAATTGATATGCTCACAAGAATAGTCACCATTTTATTCCTCGCGATGACTACGGCTTGTTCGCCCGTGCTTGAGACAGATAAACCGAGTGCGGCGTCTAATGGTAAATCCCTTATTCCCACCAAGCCAGTGATTCAAATTGGCGATACTTCCCAAAGTAATCATCACAGATCAAAACCGCTTAAGTTCTGGTGCCTGGAGTACGAGTTGAGTGGCGGCATTGCCGGCATTATGGAGCGCCTATATCTCACCAGCGATGGAAGCTTGGTTGTCTACAAAAACAATACACTGGTAAATAAGGGCTTGTTGGACAAGCATACATATGCCGCAGTCGAACAGCAGGTAGTCGCCCTGCTTGCGAGAGATAAAGATTTGGATGCTTATCTGGGAGGACGCACACAATGTAGGGATTGCATCACCCGAGTAGTAAATATCTGTCAGGATAGCGTACATATTCAGCATGTAGAACAAGTAGAGTTTCCGAAAAAGACCCCTTTCACTGATCTTATAAAGCTGCTTTCGGCACTAATGCTTAGTCGGTCCAGCTAAGTCGTAGAAATATCAAACACGGAATGAAGATATGATAAAAACAATACAACAAGGCGTGCTGGTTTTATTGTGCACAGGCGTTTCTGCCTACTCGCTAGAGGTTCATGCGGCGACAGCCGAACAGAAGGCATTAGCGTCTCATCTGACCCAGCAAGGCGCACAAGTAAGTTTTGCAAAAAGTGGTGTAACCCGTTTCATTGGCAGCAAAAGTCAAAAGCCTCTTTCTGTCTCCGGTACCAGCATTATCAAATCACCCGATGTAAATGCCTTTGAGATCATCAAACAATACGCGCCTATCTTTGGTGTGCGAGATGCCGTCACACAACTCTCTATTGCGAAGCAAAGCACTCAGCCTGGTGGCCGTAACATGGTACGGTTTCAGCAATACCATAACGGTGTGCCGGTAATAGGAGGAGAGTTGCTGGTGAATATGGATGGCCAGGCGAAACTGCTCTCTATGAGTGGTGAAGCCTCACCAGTGAATAATCTGGATGTCCTCGCCACCATATCGCAGCAAGAGGCAGAAGCTAGTGCCATGGCTGCAGTGGCAAAGTGGTATGCACTAAACCCGATGTCTTTACATACAGGTCAAGTGAATCTTGCGGTATACGATCCAAATCTAATAACCGGACATGGCGGTGCCATCGAACTGGTGTGGAAGTTGAATATTATCGCAGAAGGCTCGGTGCCCGTGAACGAACTGCTGCTGGTGAATGCAAGCACCGGAGTAATTACTCTGCATTTTAATCAGGTTCACAGTCTTAAATCTCGACAAACCTATAATTCTTTAGGTAGTGACGGTTCATATGACAATCTACCAGGAAGTCTCGTCTGTGAAGAGTCTAGTGGCGATGCCTGTACCAGTGGTGTCAGTATAGATGCCGATCAAGCACATCAGTACGCCGGTGATACCTATGATTACTTTTTTACCAATCATCAGCGCGATGGCATTGATGGTGTAGGTGGAGCACTCGTATCCAGTGTGAATTACTGTACTGATGTGGTCAATTGCCCGTATGTAAATGCCTTCTGGCGTGGTGATATAGCCCAGGTGGTTTACGGTGCAGGAGTTATTACCGATGACATCGCAGGTCATGAACTAACGCATGGTGTTACGGAGTCCACATCCCAACTATTTTATTATTATCAGGCTGGTGCAATTGCCGAGTCGCTTTCAGATGTCTGGGGTGAGTTTATTGATCTGACCAACAGCAGCATTGGAGATGTACCCGCAGATCGTTGGTATATAGGTGAAGATATGGCCGATGGGGTTTATGGTTTAGGCGTGTACCGTGGTGCAATACGCAGTATGTCTGATCCGACACTATTTTCTACACCAGATAAGATGTCCAGCCCTTTTTATTATACGGAGGATCTTGACCGTGGAGGGGTTCATGTTAATGGTGGCGTAAACAATAAAGCTGTATTTTTGATGACCGATGGCGGAGTGTTTAATGGTCATACCATCAGTGGCATAGGTATCGCCAAGGTGTCCAGTATCTACTATGAGGCACAGACCAGCCTTTTGACCTCTGGTGCCAACTACGGGGATCTTTTCCTCGCAGTGAATCAGGCGTGCCAGAATCTGGTGGGTGATATCTCGGGGATTGTTGCCAGTGACTGTATTGAGGTCAACAAGGCCTTATTGGCGGTGGAGAT
>JAOUJT010000013.1 GCA_029883105.1 Gammaproteobacteria bacterium | reverse complement strand
TTTAAGATTTTACCCAATAGTTTGGCGCCCACAACCATCAACACGCAGGTGCCAAAGCCATACCATGCATAGAAACCTATACTGGACTCGATGCCAAAGTGGTCATGGAAATCTATAAACAGACCAGCGATTACAGTGAGCGTAAGGACGGTGATTAATCCAATCCAGAGTTTGCGAATGGTTTCTGGTCTTGTGAGCCAGTGTTGTTGGGTCATGATTTGACTCCTGGTAAACCATTGATAAGTTGCAATGGTATATCCGGTAGAAAAAACAGTAATAGAGTTAATCCGGCTGTGATTGTCAATGCGATAACAATCGGCAATGGTGCCTCTTGCATTGTGCCTTGAGCTATTGGGTCATCGGCCTTTTCAATAAAAGCGGTATACAGTATCGGCAGGAAGTAAGCCGCGTTTAACAGGGTACTAATAATAATTACCCCAAATACAAACCACTCCTGTGTCTGGAAAGTGCCCATCAGCAGGTACCATTTACTTAAGAAGCCTGCTGCCGGTGGTATACCGATCATTGAGAGGGCACCAATAGCAAAAGCCCCCATGGTCCAAGGCATTTGTCTGCCGATGCCCTTTAACTGACTGATTTCTGTTTTGTGTGTCGCGGTATAAATTGAACCGGCAGCAAAGAACAAGGTGATCTTGCCAAAGGCATGGACCGCTATATGCAGGGCTGCGGCCATGATGGAAAAAGGTGCGACCAGGATTGCCGCAATTGTCACATAGGAGAGCTGGCTAATTGTGGAGTAGGCCAGGCGGCGTTTAAGGTTGTCCTGAAATAGGGCGATGGTAGAGGCGAGCACGATAGAGAAGCCTGCCAGATACATAATCCAGTCGGCAGCCAGACTATCGGCCAGCGTAGCCGGGCCAAAGATATAAATAATAACTTTAAGTACGGTGAAGACGCCGGCCTTCACAACGGCAACCGCATGCAGCAGCGCACTGACGGGCGTTGGGGCTACCATCGCTGCTGGCAACCATTTATGTAAGGGCATAAGTGCGGCTTTGCCGATACCATAAATAAAGAGAAACAACAGGATACCAATTACTGGTTCACCAATATGTTCGGAGAGGATACCACCCGCACGAAAATCGAGAGTACCGGCCAGACTCCAGGTCCAGATGATAGCCAGTAACAGGAAACCGATAGATGAGCCCATGAGGATCGCAAGGTAGGTGCGGGCTCCTTTTTTTGCGAGTTCATTACCTTTGTGTGCTACCAGAGGGTAGGTGGAGATGCTTAGTAGTTCATAAAAAATAAACAGTGTAAGCAGGTTGGCCGAGAAGGCCAGTCCCAATGTACTGCCGATGGCTATGGCAAAGCAGACATAGAATCGGGTCTGGTTCTTTTCGTTATTACTACGCATGTAGCCGATGGAGTAGATCGTATTAACAACCCATAACAGACTGGCGATACAGGCAAACATCATACCCAGAGGTTCGATAGATAAGTGCAACCAGATGCCTGGTATCGGTTCGACCATGCGATAGTCGATGCTGGCACCCTGCATGAATTTCTCTAACAGCGGTAAAACAGTCAACAACAGGGCAATCGAGGTAATCACGGATAGCCATTCACGGACGTGTCCACCTGCAATACGGACGCTACCAAATGACAGTATTAATACCGCACCAACAAAAGGTATGGCGATACTGAGCAGCATCAGATCGACCGCACTCATTGAGTGACTCCGAGTAATTGTTCGGCAGTGGTTTGAGCAACACTAATGGTCAGGCTGGTATCGATACCAAAGTAGATATTGGCTAGCACCAGTAACCAGGTGGGAATAAGCATACTTAAGGGGGCCTCCTGTCGCGTTATGGATTCGTTACCACTATGGAAATAGCCCTGTTCCACCAGTTTCCATACATAGATCAGTGCCAGCAGTGAACCTGCAAGAACCACGGCAACCAGTACAAACTGACCCGCCTCGATAGCTGCTAATAACAGATACCACTTACTAATAAAACCAACGGTTAGCGGTACACCCACCAGACTCAGGCCACCGATAACAATGGCGGCGAAGGTCCAGGGCATGCGCCTGCCCAAGCCTTTCAGATTATCCATCATTACACCGCCCTGCTGATACATCACACAGGCCAGAGCCATGAATAGCGCGGCCTTCATCAGGGCGTGATTAAACAGATGTAATAGCGATGAGGTCAGACCCGTAACGGAAAGAAAGCTGATACCCAGCACCATGTATCCCAATTGCGCCACACTGGAGTAGGCAAACAGGCGTTTCATATTGCTTTCATAGATTGCGCTCATTGTCGCCAATAGGATGGCTGCAATGGCCAATAGCATGAGGATGGCACTTAATGGCAGTTCGGTGAAGGCATATTCGATACCAAAGATGGTGAAGATAAAACGCAGCAATACATATACCGCTACCTTGGTGGCGGTACCGGCAAGAAATGCGCTGACAATGGACGGGGCGTAGGCGTAGGCATTGGGTAACCACAGATGTAGAGGGAATAGAGCGAGTTTTAAACTCACGCCAACAAACATAAAGGCAAAGGCGGTGAGCATGGTACGTGAGCTGCCTGCCTCGGGCAGGCGTTGGGCCAGGTCATGCATGTTCAGGGTGCCGGTGATCATATACATCATACCGATACCAATAAGGATGAAGGTGGCTCCAATAGTACCCATCACCAGATACTGGTAGGCTGCGGTCAGGGCCCTGCGGTCACGTCCGAGGCTGATAAGGGCATAACTGGACAGTGAACTGATCTCTAAAAAGACGAAGACATTAAAGGCATCACCGGTGATGGTGATACCGAGCAGGCCGGCAAAACATAAAAGGTAGGCGGTATAGAATAGCGAAAGATTCTTGCTATCGATCTCCTGTTCGATGCTTTTTCGTCCACCTAGCATGACCAGTGAACCGATACCGGTGACGATCAATAATACATAGGCGTTCAGTTTATCGACACGATATTCGATCCCCCAGGGCGCGGCCCAGCCACCAATGGCGTAACTGATAATACCTGCATCGGTCTGTTGCAATAAGGACCAGGCGATGACAGCAGAGAGAATCGACACCAGCAGGGTAAAGGCCCATAACAGGGAAGAACGTTTGAGCAATACACACAGCGGCGCGGCAAGCAGGGGCAAGACAACTTGCAGGACAGGCAGATGGTTACTTATCACAGAGAGGCATCCTGTTCATGAATTTCTTGTTCTTCTATGGTGCCATAGGCCTTCTGTATACGTACGATCAATGCCATGGCAACCGCCGTGGTAGCGACACCCACGACGATGGCTGTCAGTATTAATACATGTGGCAGTGGGTTGGAATAGCTGACATCAGCCTCGATCAGGATCGGTGCAGTACCGCCACTGACCTTGCCCATACTTATGTAGAGCAAGAACACAGAGGTTTGAAAGATGTTCAAGCCGATAATCTTCTTCACCAGATTTCCCTGGGCGATAACAATATAAAATCCGGTCATCATTAGAAAGATAAAGATCCAGTAGTTATACAGATCAAAAAAACTACTCATGGTGTTCTCCGTACTTCGGAAAAGCTCAAAAATAGACTGAGCATGGTGGCTGTGACGGTAATGCCAACACCCAGCTCTACCAGGAATATGCCCCAGTGCTGTCCGGTAAGTTTTTCTTCCGCGAGGACGTTATAGTTAAGGAACTCACCACCCAGTAATAGCGTGACAATACCAACGCCGATGTAGAGAACGACGCCGGTTACGGAAAGCCAGTGCAAATATTTCGGGGTAAAGGTTTTGCGGATTTCATCGATACCGATGATCATGGCATAGAGGATAAAGCCTGCAGCAAAGATCACTCCGGCCTGGAAACCTCCGCCCGGACCATAATCTCCGTGGAACTGCACATAGAGAGCGAACAACAGGATAATGGGTATCAGTATCTGTGCAACATTAAGCAGTATGGGGTGGTGTTTAAGATCGGTAAGGTTACTCAGCTCATCCTCCTTGTGGCGCACGGAAGAGAGTAATAACAGTACCGCTACCCCGGCAGTAAAGATCACCACCACCTCCCCCATGGTGTCGTAACCACGATAACTGGCCAGCACCGAGGTAACAATGTTGGGCATGCCCACTTCCTGGTAGCTGTCCTGGATATAACGTGGAGCAACATGTTTATGGACAGGTGCCTCGGGATCGGCAAAAGCAGGCATATCCAGGGTGCCAAACACCAGTGTTGCACCGGTTACCAATACCACCATCAGAGGGAGAAATACGCTGTGGCTAGAAGGTTTTTCATTCCTTGATGTCAGGGCCAGAGTACTGAGAATGAGGATGCTGGATATACCAGCGCCTACAGCAGCCTCGGTAAAGGCCACATCCACCGCATCCAGGGAGACAAAGATGGCGGCGGATAACAGGCTGTAGATACCAAAAAGTATGACACTGGCAAACAGATCACGCTGTTTGACCACCGCGATAGCAACGACAACAAGAAAACCAAGCAAAATAATATCGATGGCCTGTTCCATGATTATTCGGCCCTCTTGCTGGAATTGTTTTTTATACCGTATCCACTTCGATAGGCGGTACTGGCCAGTGTGAAGCTGGAGGTAGGACTGGTAAACCAGAGGAATATAAGAATAAGAAACAGCTTAATGGTGACCAGATTAAATCCTGATTGCAGACTAAGACCAAAGATGATCAGGGCTGCGCATAGGGTATCAGCAACACCGGCGGCATGGGTGCGAGAATAAAAATCAGGGAAGCGTAGCAGTCCCAGACCAAAGGTCAGTGACAGAAAACTACCTAGGAGCAGTAAGGTGTAACTACTATAAAGAATAAAGAGTTCCCACATTAGTTTGACTCCTCATCACTTTTTACGAACAACACACCGGATTCAAAGAAACGTAATATCGCCAGGGTGGTAATAAAGTTTATCAGGGCATAGAGCAGGGCGATATCAAGAAAGTCAGGCCGTTCGGTAAGAAAACCATAAACACCCAGGAATAAAACGATTTTGGTACCAAATGCATTTGCTGCAAGGATGCGATCAAAGATGCTGGGACCCAGGATGGCGCGCAACAGGGTCATGGCCATTGCCACCAGCAGGGCAATGGCTGTTATGGCCAGTATCATAGATCTTTCTCCAGAGTTGTGAGTTTGTCATTCATCTTTGTACTGTTGAGACTATCCAATGTCTGTTTGGTTAATGCATGAACCAGCAATACATGGTCATCTACCGCAACAGTAACAGTACCGGGTGTGAGAGTGATGGAGTTTGCATGTATAACCTTCACCAGATTGGTTTTAAATGGTGAAGACACGGTGGTGAATTGTGGCTCTATATCCAGTGTCGGTTGCCAGATCTTTTTCACTACATGCAGATTGGATTTAATGATCTCGACAAACAGCCAACGCCAGTAATTGGGCAGTCTCTTTAATAAAGATACAGGTAGGGTGTGTTCATCGGATATGCCCATCTTATGATTCAGCCAGACGATTAATACGACGGAGACAAGACCAAGTATCAGGGTGAAGACAACATAGTGTCCGGAAAGGAGCAGCCAAAAGAGTGCCAGCAATGCAGATAGTACTAAGGAATTTTTCACAGCATAAACCTGACTAGTGTAAACAGTGAGTACAGTTATTTATCATTGCATTTAAACATACCTATAAGTGGTTTTACATACCAGTACTATTGCTTTCACGAGGCGAATAAATATCAGTATTTGCTGATATTGTTATGTTGTATATAGGATGAGATTAAGTACACATAAATATATAAAGGTCCTGTGCTGACAGGACCACGTATGACTATTTATACAGATTGCCTTTAGTATGGATAATGCGACATATTCAAGTTCAACGGTGGGATGGGTATAAATGCATCTATGATTTAGCGTCGAATAAATTTAATGTTCCATACCTTCAAGCTATCACGCTCTGATGATTGTGTTTAAGCAACGAGTTCTATCTGTCACAGCTATGCATCAACGACAGGTTGTACAGGACTACGTGCTATACAGCTCCGTCAATGTTACCGGGATGCGTAAGCTAATATGTGTTTCAAACAGAATGGACTAGCAGGTATCGGCTGCTGCTCCATAGTACGATGGTGACTGAAGCGGGCTATAGAGATGGGCGTTTGTAGCTGAGATCTGCCATTTTCTGTTAGCGCATTAATAGTGCTCAAATATCCCGAATATCTCTTCCAGGTGGTATAATCCCCGGTTAATTTTATTGGTCGCAGACGGTGTCTGTTGCGAATTTATCCAAATAAAGATTGATTAGGAGAATCTTATGCCCTCCGGCCTGAGTCGTAACCAACTGATTGCAGCGGGAATTTTCTCGTTGTTGGCGCTATATATAGCATCTGTAGTGCCTACCATCGAGATTGCATGGGTAAGTGTCATATTGATACTCACTATATATCTGTTTGCCTTCGAAATCGTCTCGGTGGATGTGGCGGCTATCAGCATAATGGTCTTGTTGGGCTTAACCACTTTGTTGGCTCCTGCGATGGGTCTGAGTCAGGGACTGGTGCCTACTACCCATCTATTTAACGGTTTTTCATCTAACGCGGTGATCTCTATCATAGCGGTGATGATAATCGGTGCGGGTCTGGACAAGACTGGTCTCATGAGCCAGGTAGCGAGTTTTATCCTCAAGATAGGCGGCAAGACTGAGGCGCGTATCATTCCTATCATCTCTACAACCGTAGGCTTTATCTCTTCCTTTATGCAAAATGTTGGCGCTGCGGCCCTGTTCCTACCCGTGGTCTCGCGTATATCGGCTCGCTCCGGACTGCCTATGTCGCGACTGCTGATGCCCATGGGCTTCACAGCCATCCTTGGTGGCACCATGACCATGGTGGGCTCCAGCCCTCTGATCCTGCTCAATGATCTGATACTGACCTCCAATACCACCTTATCTCCTGAACAGCAGATGGAGACCTGGTCCATGTTTTCTGTGACCCCGGTCGGTGTGGCTCTGGTCATCACAGGTATCCTCTATTTTGTCATCGCCGGTAGATTTGTCCTACCTGCGAGCAAGCCTGAGGAAGATACCAGCGGTAGTGAAAGTGCGATGGACTATTTCCAGAACATCTATGGCCTGGACTATGAGCTCTCTGAAATCGTCGTACCTGACGGTAGTGTCCTAACGGGTAAGACCCTGGATGAGTTGGAGGCCGAGGCCAGTGTCCGGGTGATTGCGGCCATTTGTGAAGGTCGTGACCTGCGAGTGGGACCAGACAGCCTGTCCCGAGATGTCGCCATTAGCGCCGGTACTGTTCTTGGTGTTATGGGTTCAAACAACAGCATCACTGAGATGGTGGAAAAATTTGGCCTCACTAAGCGTAATGAAGTCGAGGAACTGGATGAAGCCTTGGGAGCAACCAAGGCCGGTGTTGCCGAAGTCGTTATCCCTCCCAGTTCCAGCCTTATTGGCAAAAGTCCTCGCGACTTGTTGATGCGCAAGACCTACGGCCTCTCAATGCTGGCCATCCACCGTGGCGGCAAGACCCTGCGTGAAGGTGAGGGTATTCGCGAAATGGCATTACAGGCAGGGGACACACTGGTAGTACATACTACCTGGGAAGCCCTGGCACACCTGGAGAAGGATAACAATTTTGTCGTGGTTACCACAGAGTATCCACATGAGGAACTACGGCCCCATAAGGTCGTACCGGCACTGATTTTCTTTGCCATCGCACTGGTAATGATTATCCTTGATGTACGCCTTTCTGTGGCCTTATTGACCGGTGCCATAGGCATGATCTTGACTCGGGTATTGACCATTGAAGAGGCCTATAGCTCGGTAAGCTGGAAGACCGTATTTCTGTTAGCCTCATTGATTCCACTGGGACTGGCGGTCGAGACCTCGGGTACGGCCAAGTGGATCGCTGAGCAGACCCTCTCGGTAATGGGCGGCATGCCGGTGTGGATGATCCAGGCGGCCGTTGCGGTACTGGCGACCTTCTTTACCCTGGTGATGTCGAATGTTGGTGCCACGGTTCTTCTGGTACCCCTGGCGGTTAATATAGCCATCGGTATTGGTGCGAATCCTGCTGTGTTTGCCCTCACTGTGGCCATCGCCACCTCCAACTCCTTCCTCATTCCTACCCATCAGGTGAATGCGCTGATTATGGGGCCGGGTGGATACCGTGTGCCTGACTTCATGAAGGCGGGTGGTATTATGACGATCTTGTTCCTGGTCGTTATGATGATCATGATGAACATCGTGTTTTAATATTGTTTCCGTTCCGTCGGGTGTTGATAACACCTGACGGAATTGGTTTTTAACTCGTAGATAGATGTGTAACTGATTTTCCAACTTTAATTTTTCTGGAGGTTTACATGCCGGACCGCTTGATGGAAGGCTATCAACGTTTCCGTGAGGGTTACTACGAAGAGCATAAGGATGCTCTAAGTGCCTTGAGTGAAGGCCAGCATCCACGTATATGCGTGGTATCCTGCTGTGATTCGCGTGTGGATCCATCCCTGGTGTTTGATGCCTCTCCCGGTGAGCTGTTTGTGGTACGAAATGTTGCCAATCTGGTACCCCCCCTGGAGCAGGGCGGACGTTATCACGGTACCTCTGCTGCGCTTGAGTTTGCCGTACAACACCTTAAGGTCGAGCATGTAGTGGTTCTGGGACATGCTAAATGTGGTGGCATACAGCTACTGCGAGAAACTGGCGGCAATGAAGATCCCGAAGGGCTGTCCTACCTGAAAAACTGGGTTTCCATGGCTCGTCCGGTTCTGGACCAGGTAAATAAGGATGAGTGCTGCTCGGACGATGAATTACAGACGGCCTGTGAGCATGCCTCTATACGCAACTCCCTGAATAACCTGATGTCATTTCCCTGGATTGCTGAGCGGGTCAAGGGTGGCAATCTGGAGCTACACGGCTGGCATTATGATCTGGCCACCAGTACCTTGAAGATGATCACTCTAAAAGACTGATTTTAAAAATAATTATGATGTAAATCAGGGCGCCTTCGGGTGCCTTTTTTTTGCGGGTATATTCCAGGTAGTTTTCAGTCCCACGAATGGACTTAGCTCATGGATACTTTTTTAAAGCAAAAAAAAGCCCGGCAATGCCGGGCTTCTTTTTGAGTACTGAGAGAGATACTACTGGCGAACGCCTGGGGCGTTAACCTTGATACCGTTGCTCATGTAGGTGTGGAAATATTCCAGCGCCTTGTACTCGTCGCTCTGGGCCTTGAAAGGCTTAGCACGAACCTGCTTGTTACAACCGCCGTAACGACGATGCAGGGTACCGAAACCACCCATGACACCCTTACCACCGGATTCCCACTTCTTGCGATAAACCGGGAAGTGAGACACCTGACCCAGGGCAGGAGAGAGGATGTTGCCACGAATCTGGCCACCAGCACTGCCTATGTGGCAGTTGGCACAAGACAGATTCAGCTGGCCGCGCTTGGCATAGAAGTGCTTCTTACCACGCTCATACCAGGCCAGGGCCTTCTTGTTGTTAGGCACCTTCACGTTAATTGCCTTGCCATTGGAGGTACTGGCCATATAGGCAGACATGGCTGCCAGCTTGCCTTTCTTCCAACCCAGCGGCTTCTGACCATTCTTCTTCAGACAGCTATTGATAGCGCCCTCGAAGGTAACGATGTCACCGGTCTTGGCATCGTACTTAGGATAGTTCTGACGCATGCCCTTACCGGCACCATTGCCGAAACACTTGGCAAAAGCACCCTTGTACTTGTTGTACAGTGCTTTACCAGCATCAACACCTGGCTCGGAAGGTGGGAATTCCATGGTGCTTTCCCACTCTACACGACGACCGGCGTTAACACCGTAGATACCGTTTGCATATTCCTGAAGAGGAACACCTGGGAACTTCTTAAAGAAGTAAGCACGGACGTCTTTCAAGTCCTTCGCTGGGTTAGTTTTGGCATGAGCCACAGCGCCACCCAGTAAACCTAACGCTGTAATTGCTATAATGAATTTCTTCATTGTCTAGCCCCTTTTTATTCGTTTATGCGGTTGGATTAGGTTCCGAAAAGACTTAGCGTACGCTAGTCGTCGCGGAATCCTTCTCGCCCTTGTTGTCTACCCAGCTGATGGTGACCTTGTCACCGGCTTTGCCGTTGTACTTGAATGACAGGTAGGGGTTTTTTGAAACCGCACCACCCCATTCTGCAACCAGTACCTGCTTGCCATTGGCTGAAGCAGTGACTTCCTGGATGAAGTGGGCAGGGAAATTTTTGCCGGTCTTCTTGTTCTTACGCAGACCGGTTTCCATGGGATGACTGATCAGGGCCTTAACGGTAACCTCACCACCCTTCGCCTTGGCACGTGATTTAATAGTCTTTGCCATTGTCTTGCTCTCCTAATAAAGGGTGATTAACCGCCACAGCCGCCGATGGTGACCTTAACTTCTTTCTTCGCGCTGTATACCTTGCCACCGGCCTTAACCACGGCAATCACGTCAGAGGTTTTACCCATCTTCACGCGAGTGGAGACGTAACCTTTGGCGAGGGAAGAGAGCTTGAAGTTAGCGGCCAGAGGCGTGCCGTTCTTGGCAATCACGATGGCAATGGACTCGGCACCGGCGATAGTAGAGCTGACAGTTACTGGTACAACCGCACCATTTTCAGCAATATCGGGGGCCTTAATCTTGATATCGGCGCTGGCAACCGTAGCGTCAGTACCCGCGACACCCTTGATGGCATCCTGGATATTTTTGGCTTCGAATGCGGCTTTAGGCCATGCGGCCAGAACCTGTGAAGGTGCCAGCAGACCGGCGCTTGCGGCAATGGCAACGGTACTACCGGCCAGGGTACCTTTTAAAAAGCTTCTGCGTTTCATTATTAGTAATCTCCTAAATTCAGTCCCGATTACAGGGTAAGAATGAATTCCACAACCTTATCGATCTCTTTTTCGGAAATAATCTTGTGCTTACCGAAAGGAGGCATCATGGAGTTGGCGTTTTTAGCTGTGGCATCCCAGATCTGAGCGCGCAGCTTGGCCTTGTCAGGGAAACGGGCTTTCATGGCTACCAGTGGTGGGCCGATGTTACCGGGCATGGAACCGCCTGCAATGGCATGACATGCCAAGCAGTTGCCTTTTTTACGATCAAAGGCGATTTTCTTACCGTCTTCTACCGCATCAGCAGAAGCACTAATAGGCATGATCAAAGTCATGCAAGCTAGTACTGCAGCAACTGCGCTAGAGGCGAGATTAGAACGCGTGGGCTTACGCATCGCTTCCTCCTAATTTTACATTGTTGTGTTTATATTGATTGAGAGACTCAGACCATGTTTTTCGGTGTATCCACCGAATGGATGAGCTTCTCATAAAGTGGGGACGTGTCCCCATGGGAGTGACTCGCACCCCACATTAAGAACCATAGAATACAGGATGAGAGAAGTAGTGCAAGCACGTTTTATTTAATTAAGTACATCATGGAACAGTAATATACTAAACGGCGATAAAGTGCAGATTTTTGGTGCAATTGTGTTTATAGACAGAGGGATAGCAAGTTGCAAATCACACGTTGGTTATCGAAATCCGCCCCATATACTTAAAGTTTATTGAATGAATCAGACGAATAATTTGAATATTATTGTCCAGGCAGGCTTTCCAGCATTTGTATATGTTCACGCACCATTGTCTGTTGGGCCTCCAGTTCCTCTCTCTCATAAAAACTTAGCCCCGGTGTATCCAGACCTTGCGCCAGTTGTTGCAGTGCTTGATGTGGGCGTCCTGTTTCAAAGTAGTAGGTGGACAAGTAGCGATAGGCTGATGCGGAAGCCCCTCTTTGTGTCTCTATACGTGCGAGAAGTTTATACAGTTCGGGCATTACCGGTTGTTGCTGGCGGATAGCCTTGCGTAACAGAACCTTGGCCTGACGGGTTTGTTTGTTATGCAAAAGCTGTTTGCAATAACCCAGTGTGATCGAGGTTTGGGTGGGATAGAGTTCGTGCAGTTGCTGGTAAAGTTTTAGTGACTGCAGGTTCTGTCCGGTCTTTTGATAGGTGTCAGCAATATATATGGAAAGGGGTATCGAGTCTGCTTGCCCCTTTAGCACGGGTTGTAGCAGTTCGAGGATTTTTCCGTACTCTTCGGATTGTTCCAATTTAAGAGACTGTTTATATAGCTTACTGAGATGGGTTTGTGGCGGCTCGGTAAAAATTCCGTCTGGTGCTTCTGTCAGGTGTGCGAGTCTTTGCCACATCAATAGATAGTCACTGGTATGGTACTTCTTTTGTGTCGAGGCTTGTTTCAGACGATTGCGTGCGTCACTAAGTCGTTCCAGGGTTACCGGGTGGCTACGCAGATATTTGGTATATTCTCCGTCGTTAAAACGTTGTGACTGATGCAGCTTATCGAAAAACTGAACCATCCCCTGTCCATCAAAATTGGCGCGGTAGAGTAGCTCGATGCCGACACGGTCTGCCTCCTGTTCATTGTTACGGGAATAGGCCAGATTGGCGTGTAGATTGTTTGCCATGCTCCCCATCAATATAGCCATACTGGCACCACTATCGTTGCCGCCGCTGGCGATGGCAGCGATGATGGCAGCGGCGAGAAAGACATTCTGCTTCTCGATGTATTCCGATGCGCGGTTGTGATGGCGTTGTGTTACATGAGAGATTTCATGGGCCAATACGGCCGCCAACTCATCTTCGCTTTGACTGCGGAGGAAAAGACCGGCGTTGATTCCAATATACCCAGCAGGAAGGGCAAAGGCATTAATGTCCATATCCTTGATGAGAAAGAAATGGAAGCTTCCGCGTTTCCAGTTGGCCTGACTGGCGATACGGTTGCCCAGATTTTGGATATATTCTGATAGCAATGGGTCGTCGAGGATAAGATCATCATGACGCAGGTTGCGCAACACCTGCTCGGCGATACTCTTGTCGTGGGTCAGATTGACCAGACTGCCCTCACCGCTACCCAGCTCGGGAAGCATCGGTGCTGCCTGTCCTGACAGGCTGAATAGGACGACGATCAGTAATATCAGACCGCTGAAAATAGTAGTGTCATAACGAGGTTTGGCAACGGAGAGACCGCGTGATGTAAATGTCATCTTTTTTATATTAGTTGTATCCACTTTGATCACTGTAACACACGGATGTCGTCCTTTGCGCATGGCCAAGTGGTGATTATCACTAAAGGGAGATGTAAATCTAATGAAATAAATGCGAATATACTAAAACACTGATGTTTGGTGCGTAACGGCAGGGGAAAGAATAATGATGATCAATGAGATAGATGTGCAGGAGCTGTCACGTTTACGTGAATCGGGTGAGTCGCATACCTTGGTGGATATACGTTCACCCATGGAGATACTCCAGGGTAGTATTGCCAATGCGGAAAATATCCCTATGAATCAAATACCTGAACATATCGCTAAGCTGAAAGAACTGGACAAGGTGGTGCTCTATTGTCGCAGTGGCGCTCGCTCGGCCCATGCCTGTGCCTTTTTGGCGTCTCAGGGACTGGATAATGTTATCAATCTCAAGGGGGGCATTATTGCCTGGTCACAGAGTGGTCAGCCGGTAGCTTGAGCTTATCGAAAATATCGTTTACTGGAGGAGCAGATGCTTGCACGACTCAGGCATTTGGCTTATAAAGTATCCTCTTGCAAATAAGCGTTTGGTTGAATACTTAACGACACAGATTCCGAGGCTCGGTTATCCATATAACAGGGTCAATAGACTTATTAAATAATGACAGGAGAAACACCATGGCCGATTTCGATCAAGAATTAGATGCATCCGGACTGAACTGCCCACTACCTATTTTGCGTGCCAAGAAAACACTGGCAGGTATGGAATCTCAGCAGGTTTTACACATCATCGCTACTGATCCCGGTGCTATCAAAGATTTCGAAGCCTTTGCCAAGCAGACCGGTAACGAATTGCTGGATTCCAAAGAAGAAGGCGGCAAGTTCTTCTTTATGATTAAAAAGTCTTAATTAGCAACATAAATAAATAAATCGGCAGACAACGAACTGCCGGACATCAAGGGACTTGGTACAACGAAGAGGGGACATAATATGTCTGATAAAAAGCTAGCGATCATTGCAACAAAGGGAACCCTGGACTGGGCCTATCCACCATTCATCCTGGCATCTACTGCTGCGGCTCTGGGTTATGAAGTTGAAATCTTCTTCACCTTCTACGGCCTGAAACTGCTGGAGAAGAAGCTAAACGTGCAGGTTACCTCCGTAGGTAATCCAGGAATGCCCATGCCTATGCCTATGCCCGTATTATTACAGGCACTGCCAGGTATGCAGGGTATGATGACTGCAATGATGAAAGCGAAGATGAAGAAGAAAGGCGTAGCCAGTCTTGAAGAACTGCGCTCACTGTGTGTGGAAGCAGAAGTAAAGATGATTGCATGCCAAATGACTGTCGACTTGTTTGATATGGATTCGTCCAATTTCATCGATGGTGTTGAACTGGGTGGTGCAGCTACCTTGTTTGAATTTGCCGGCGAAGCGGACGTCAGTCTCTTCATCTAAGCCTCTAATCAAGTCTTAGCATGTCGATAAAAGGCCCCTGAAATTTTCAGGGGTTTTTTTTTAGCACAGGGAAGTGCTTATGCCCCGGAGGCCATGGATGGCCGTGAGGGGTATTGGTAGGGAAGTGCTTATGCCCCGGAGGCCATGGATGGCCGTGAGGGGTATTGGCAGGGAACATCTTCCTTCATAAGACCTGCATAGTTATTTGCTAAGGTTGGTAAAGGTGTTATCACAGTTCATACGGTTTTTATCACCTATGTGTCAGTGTTAAGATCGTGCGAAAGCTTGTTTTGGAATTAATTACGGATTTGAAGATGTCGGGGGAGGCAGAATGGCAACAGTTCGCGGGTGTGATATTCCTGATGAGCTATTTTACAATGTAGACAGTAATGTTTGGGCGAGTCTGGATGAATCAGGCAACCTCACCATTGGGATGACCTCGTATGCCTGCTCCCTGTCCGGACAGATTGTCTCTTATACGCCGAGAAAGGTTGGCAAACTGGTTAAAAAGAACAAGTCATGCGCTACAGTGGAATCCGGTAAATGGGTCGGTCCGGTGAAAGCCCCTGTTGATGGTGAAGTGGTAGAGGTGAATCCACTACTGGAGACACAACCGGAACTGATTAATGCAGACCCCTATGGTCAAGGATGGATCATTAGGTTGCGGCCAAGCCATTGGTCTGAGGATGTCACAGATTTAATTAGCGGTGATGTGGCTTTAGCCCAGTTTGATAAAAAGATGGAGGTCGATGGTTTTGGCGGCTGTTAATACTATCGATTAGCCTTATGCTTATTACTTCTAATCTTGTAAAAATACTGGACGGCATCGAGGCCTATGATGATCTCGATTTCCACCAGCCATTACTTCAACGGCTCTCTACGCAGTCGTCGCAATGTGTCAAACCGATACGTTTTTACACCCCCAGTTTTAAGAAATTTCATACGGAAGAACTTTGCTCCAGTGCTATCAACAAGTGGCCGGCCGTTTCGATCACCGGCCCTGAGTGCAAGCTGCAATGTGATCACTGTAAGGCCAATATACTTAAGCCGATGATCCCTGCTACTGATCCTGAAATGCTCATGCAGGTGGTGGAGAATATTATTGCCGATGGTGCCGAAGGGATGTTGCTCACGGGAGGCTCCAATCATCGTAACGAAGTTGAATACACCCCCTTTCTCCCTGTGATAACCAAGATCAAACAACAGTATCCAGAATTTCGTATCGCCTTACATACGGCTCTGGTCGATCAGCAACAGGCTCGTGAACTGGAAAGTGCCGGTGTTGATGTGGCAATGCTGGATATCATCGGTGCCCAGGATACGATTACACAGGTCTATCATCTGAAACGTCGTGTGGAGGATTTTGAGCAAAGTTTAGCGGCATTAAGCCAGACCTCCATGCGTGTGGTGCCACATATTGTCATCGGTCTGCACTATGGCCACCTGTTGGGCGAGTGGCAGGCCCTGGAGATGATCGCCCGCTATCCGGTGGATGCCCTGGTATTGGTGGTGGTGATGCCGCAACATACGGATCCAACTCGAATGTTTGTTACACCACAGGCAGAAACGGTCGGTCAATTTTTTCTCGATGCTCGTAAAGTGCTCAAGGATACAGAAATATTATTAGGCTGTGCACGACCGCCCGGTGTGAGCAAACAACTCATAGATGCCTATGCGATCATGGCTGGCCTGAATGGCATGGCTCATCCTTCGGAAGGGGCCATCAGTTTGGCGAGTAGTTTGGGGCGTAGTCATCGGGTTTATAGCTCTTGTTGTTCTATAGCGACCACAGAGGCAATGCTTACGCGGGAAGCCGGTCATGCTACGAGCGTAAGTCGAATATCTGTCGCTAATATCGGCATGAAATAAAACACTATTGGATAAACTCCTGAAGGAATCATCATCGATGCATGCAAAGCCTAGTACGAGCTGGCGTTTACTGGATACCGGGACGCGACATGCGGCAGAAAATTTTGCCATGAATCGGGCCATACTGGAGTCACATCAGCAGGGTAGCTCGCCTCACACCTTACGCTTTCTGGGTTTCTTTCCCGCAGCATTGATCGGTTTCCATCAGGATGTGGAGCAAGAACTTAATCTTGATTATATCCGTGCCAATAATATTGAGGTACAACGCCGCCTTAGTGGCGGTGGTGCCATCTACATGGATGAGCTGCAATTTGGTTGGGAGCTGTATTTAAATCGAAAAGCTCTGGCCAGTGGTGATATGGCTGCCATCGCCAAGCGTATCTGTGACACGGTTGCCAGAGCATTGCAGGGCTTGGGTGTGGATGCACATTTTCGTCCCCGCAATGATATAGAAGTGGATGGTCGGAAGATTTCCGGTACCGGCGGGTATTTTGATGGTGATTCTTTTCTCTATCAGGGTTCACTCCTGGTCGATTTTGATATGGAAAGAATGATGCGTGTCTTACGCATTCCTGCGGAAAAGATTAATCATAAATCGATATCCGATGCACGCCAGCGGATTATTACCTTGCGAGAGTTACTGGCGGATAAGGTGCCGGATCTTGGGCAGGTAAAGTCTGCGATTGCCCAGGCGATCGCTGAAGAATTTGCGATAGAGTGGGAAGCCACAGACAGCCTGAATCCTGCTGAAGAAGCAATATTTCACCAGGCACTGGAAGAGATAGACAGTGATGAATGGATCTACCAACATAATCGACCCGTCAGCGAAGCCCCCCTGATTGAGGATATATATAAAGCACCAGGTGGCTTGATACGCACGACGGTTATCGTTGATGCCTTAAAGCAGCGCATTAAACAGCTATGGATCACCGGGGATTTTTTCGTTATCCCCAGTCGTCTGGTGGTTGATCTGGAAGCCAGTCTGCGAAATACAGCGATCACTGATTTGGAAAAAAATGTGCAGGCGTTTTTCGCCCAGGCAGAGATAGAGATGCTGATGCTTAAGGCTGAAGACTTTATCGCGGCAATATCCCAGGCGCTTGCAAAGAGTCAATAAATACGATGGGTTGTCTTTGTTATGCGCGTTCAATAGACCGGTGTAATTCGATAATAGGATACGGCCGAGACTTGCAACACTGTAAGGTTGAGAGATGAGTAACAGCGAAGAAATACATCTATATGGTCCAGGCCATCAGGGACCGGTACTGGCTCATACCTCGCCTGAGTATGTGCAGTTATCGACAGCTGCAGCGATTACGGTGGGGCTTCTCCCTGGACAGATGTATCGTACCGCTTGTACCCATTGCCTGAATTTGTTGGTGACCTACCCACAGGGTTGTCGGGCCAATTGCAGCTATTGTGGTCTTGCACGTCATCGTGAAGAGTCTCGGGATTACTCTGAGCGAAATTTTATCCGTGTAGACTGGCCAACGGTGCCTTATGCCGAGTTGATCGAAAAGATACAGCAGGGCGCAGATCGTGGTCAGTTTCAACGCATGTGTATATCCATGATCACACACCCGAAATCGGATCAGGACACACTTACCCTGTTGCAACAGTGGGTGACTGCCGTACCGCAGATCCCAGTGTCGATCCTATCCAATCCTACAAGCCTCGAATATGATGACTTAGTGGAGATGAAGCGACTGGGCGCGGATATCTTTACCGTGGCGATAGATGCCGCC
This sequence comes from Gammaproteobacteria bacterium, assembly GCA_029883105.1. Taxonomy (GTDB): domain Bacteria; phylum Pseudomonadota; class Gammaproteobacteria; order Thiohalospirales; family Thiohalospiraceae; genus JABURT01. The sequence goes on along the minus strand of JAOUJT010000013.1, from coordinate 6,073 downwards.
ACCCCTGAGATATTTGAACGCACCCGCGGTGCCAGCGTACAAAGTCCGCACCGTTGGGATAAGTATTGGCAGGTACTGGAGTGGGCCGCAGAGATCTTTGGCGCGGAACAGTTTGGTGCACATATTATCTGTGGTATGGGTGAGAGCGAGAAAGAGATATTGGACTTATGCCAGCGCATCTGTGATATGGGTGGGCATAATCATATGTTTGCTTTTTATCCGGAACAGGGCTCAATGATGGAAGATTGGCCTGCGGTCGATAAGACTCAGTGGCGACGCGTGCAGTTGGGACGGTATTTGATCGATTACCTAAATGTGCGCGTGGAGACGATGCATTTTGATGCTGCAGGCAGGGTTGAAGAGTTTGGTTTAGAACAGATTGAACTGGATCAGATCATTGCATCGGGAACTCCTTTCCGTACCTCTGGTTGTCCCGGTAGTGAGGCCACAGATATATCCGCCTGCAATCGCCCCTACGGAGACTCGATGCCCAGCGATATATTATCGATTCCTTATGCACCACTTCGTGGAGATATTGCGGTGATACAGAAACAGTTGCAGGGAGAGAAAGTTAAATTGGGCCCTGAAATCCTTGATACAGACGGTGACTAAAGTCACTGGATGGATGCAGGTGTGTGTGGCAAACTCCAGTGGGGATAAAAAATACAATCAACGAACCACTGTCTTTACGACAGATGAGGAGGCATAGAATGAAAAAAGCAATAATGCTCATATTGCCCTTACTGGCAGCGTTATGGATGCAGCCAGTGCTGGCAGATGGCGAGATGAAACCCTTTGTGTTGGCAAGCAAACATACAGGCGACAAATCCAAGCTAGTAGATGAACTGAAAACCAAGCTTGGTGGTGCAGGTTTTGAAGTGGTGGGCGAGTACAGCCCATATCCGTCCGTTAGTATTTTGATCATCACCAACGAAACCTTAAAGACTGCGGCTGCCGCTTCCGAACACGGAGCCTATGGCGCCGTTCAACGTGTCTCTGTGACAGAACACAATGGTGAGCTGCAAGTGGCTTATACCAACCCTGTTTATATGGCACAGGTCTATCAGTTGTCCGCAAGTTTCGCAGATGTCAGCTCTGCTCTGAAAACCGCCTTAGGCGATATGGGGCAGTATGGTCCGGAAGCCGGGTTAAAGGCGGATGACCTGCGTGGCTACCATTACATGTTCGGTATGCCTTATCTGGATGATGCCGATGAACTGGCAGAATTTGACAACCATGCGGCCGCTGTTGCTGCGGTAGAAAAAGGTCTTGCGGCTGGAAATTCAGGTACCAGCAAGGTTTACCGTATCGAGCTGGGTAATAATAAAACCCTGTTTGGTGTTGGTATGACTAAGGGTATGAGCAGTGATAAGTACATCATGAACGAGATCGACTTCAAGGAGACTCGCTCTACCGCTCATCTACCCTATGAAATTCTGGTGGACGGTGAAAATGCCTATGCTTTGAGAGCAGAATTTCGTATTGCGATTAACTTCCCTGATTTAAAGATGATGGGTAGTAACAGCTTTATGAATATCATGTCATCACCTGATGCGATTAAATCGGCATTGGCGCATGCCGCTGGTGTAGAGCCTGACGAAAATTATTAAACCTTGTACAAAACCCCGGTTACCCGGGGTTTTGTACATTGTCGTGGTTACAATCTCATAAAATCTTATACTGGTACTGGCGTTAACACTATAAGCAGATGCCATTATTCTATTTGATGGTATTGTTCTATTGTTATGTTATTCAAGCGGCATAACATCCTATTTCAGAACATGTACGGCTCTCAATATAGGTTCCCACATGAAGAAAAGCATATTACGACAATTACTTTTTTCATTTTTAGGTTTCGGTATTTTTATGGGACTGGTATTTCCTCTCTATGCCCAGTTTTTTGTTGACTGGAAGCCAGGCATGAAAATCTGGTTTGTGCTGGGTTGTTTGGTTGCAGGTGTAACCATTGGTATTGCAAATTATTGGGTAACCAAAATCGTCCTATTGAAAAAGTTGCGGCGTATCGCCGATGTTACCAACAAGATTGCCGATCAGGATTTACGCTTTGAGTGCACGGTGGAAAGCCATGATTTGATCGGTGAAATTATCGACAGTTTTAATCGCATGGTACGTAATATGCGCAAGATGATCAGCGAGTTGGAGGTTAGTACAGAGAAGCTGGACTCGGCCAGTATAAGTCTAAACGCAATGTCCAGTTCGACACAGCAAGATGTATCACAGCAGGAAAATCAGCTGGCACAGTTAAGCTCATCTATGCGGAGTCTGTTAACCACCGTGGCTAATGTGGCCGCCAGTGTTGAAGCGGCCTCGGATGCTGCACAGTTGGCCGAGGACAAAACCGCATCGGGGAGAACCATTATGGCGGAAACCCGAGGAACGATTGTGGGTTTGGCTGATGAGGTGAATCGTGCCGGTGAATCACTGCATCATCTGCAAAATGATAGTCGTGCCATCGAGACGGTGTTGGATGTTATTACCGGCATCGCCGAACAGACCAACCTGTTGGCGCTCAACGCCGCCATCGAGGCGGCCCGTGCCGGTGAACAGGGCCGCGGTTTTGCCGTGGTCGCCGATGAGGTGCGTACGCTGGCCAGTCGAACCCAGGAATCGACACAGGAGATACAGGCCATTATCAAACGCCTGCAGGAGAGTACTTCTACCACAGTGAAGGTGATGGCTCAGGGAGTTGAGCAGGCCAAGCGTAGCGTAGAACAGTTTTCTCTGGCGGGTGAAAGCCTGGATCAGATTGCTCATAGCGTTACCAGTATCAGCGATACAAATAATCAAATTGTTATGAATGTGAGTTCACAAGAAGGTATCGTCTCTGCGATCGAAGAGAATGTCAGTAATCTTGCTGACATATCCAAGAAAACCACGGTGAGTGCGGAATCTGCGTCCGTTTCCAGTCATGCCTTAAGTCAATTAACTCACCAGTTAACGGCTCTGCTGAGTCCTTTTCAGACGGATGTTACTGCAGGAATAAAAAGTGGTGAAGATATTTTGTCGATTGAAGAAGAACACTAAACCTCCCATTCATAGTCTGATAGAAAAAAGCCTTGCTTCTTATATTAGTCGGCGGTAATAATGCTTGCTGATAACAATAAGGTAGAACAATCACTGGATTCCTTTGTGAATGATCTCCGTGTAAACAGCCAGCAGGATTCCTTACTTTAAATGATGTATATCAACATTAGTTTGGTATTTGCTGATATGCTAATAATCACAGTAGACAGTGTAGTAACTGTGGGGGAAGTATGGCCGATAGACGATTACAGGTATTTCATACCGTTGCAAAATTGCTGAGTTTCACCAAGGCGGCTGAAGAGCTGCACATGACTCAACCAGCGGTAACCTTCCAGATCCGTCAACTGGAAGAACATTTCAATACACGACTTTTTGATCGTACCCACAATCGCATCAGTCTCACCGAGGCCGGTAGCAGGGTTTATAGTTTTTCTGATCGTATCTTCGCCTTGAATGCCGAGATGGAAAATGCGGTACGTGAGATCACCGGTGAGATCAGTGGTGTTCTCATACTAGGTGCGAGTACCACCATTGCAGAGTATATGCTGCCATCCCTGTTGGGAGATTTTAAAAGAAAATATCCCGATGTCAGTATCCGGCTTAAGGTCTCTAATTCCGATGGCGTAGTCTCGATGGTGGAAAATAATACTATCGACCTGGGCGTTGTAGAGGCCCCAGTCAGCAACAAAAATCTGAGTGTTGAAACCTGTCGTAAGGATCAAATGGTCCTAATCGTACCGCCAGATCATGAGTTGGCTACGGAAAAGCTTTTCGATTTACGGCGTCTGCCGGACTTTCCCTATATTTGCCGCGAAGAGGGCTCTGGCACCCGTGAGGTGTTGCGCGAAAGCATGACCCACATCGGTCATGAGCAACAGGAGTTACAGGTAGTCATGGAGCTGGGCAGTCCTGAAGCAATTAAGGGTGCTGTTGAGGCAGGAATGGGGATTTCCATTTTGTCCCGCTCCACGGTCAGTAAGGAATTAGCGTTGGGCAGTCTGGTGGCGATAAACGTCAGTCCTGTGGTTGAACGCACTTTCTCCTTTGTACATCAAAAGCAAAAATTCCGTTTGCGAGCGATGGAAGAGTTGCTTCAGTTTGCCCGCGAATACTGTAGTTCACATCAAAATATCGAGGCATAGGCCTCGATATTTCTTTATTTCGTCTCTTTGCTCTCCATCTGTTAGCATCGCCTGCTTGTACAGTGGCATGAATATCGATAGCCTAAGGCCATTACAACTTTAGGTGATATTTTCGTGTTTCAGCTTAAATCAAAATCCAAACGCCTTATCGCCATCTTTGATGGGTTGGATAAGGCTTCACAACAGAGTTTGCTGGACTTTGCCGAGTTTCTGCAAACCAAGACTGCTGATGCCAATGGTGCAGAGCTGGCCCGTATACAGGAACCCAATCTGATCCCGGCCAAGGAAGGAGAGTCGGTAATACTGGCCTTGAAGCGTCTCTCCGCCAGTTATCCGATGTTGGATAAATCCAAGTTATTGAATGACACATCTGTTTTGGTCACAGAACATACCTTACAGGGCCGCGACCGTGATGAGGTGATAGCTGAACTGGATGTAGTGTTTAAGCAGCATTATCAGAACTATGTTGATGAAGGGACAAAAGAATAATGAGTAATATCTTCAACCAATGGATGCGACGTCGTTTTTCTGATCCGCAGGCGGTTTTCCTTGCCATGTTTCTGCTTATTGGTTTTACCGTTGTGATCTTTATGGGACAGATGCTGGCACCGGTTATCGCCAGTATCATTATTGCCTACCTGTTGGAGTCCAGTGTTTCCAGATTGGAGCAAAGGGGTATCGCGCGCCTGGCCATCGTTATTGTCGTGGTCGTGTTGTTTACCACTTTTCTGATGTTCGTGTTGTTTGGTTTACTACCACTATTGTCTGAGCAGATTACCCAGCTGATAAAGGAACTGCCTAACTATTTCTCTACCTGGGAAGACGCCTTGCGAGAATTGCCGCTGCACTATAGTTATTTTAGTGAGCAACAAGTGGTGGAACTGATCGCCACTATGCGGGTAGAGGTTGGCAATGTTGGTCAACGCATAGTGACGGTTTCTTTGTCGTCTATCCCTGGGGCCATATCCATGGTTGTATTCATCATCCTGATGCCGGTACTGGTGTTCTTTTTGCTGAAAGACAAGGAAGAGATCCTTGCCTGGTTCACTGGCTGTCTGCCGCGTAACCGCACTCTATTAATGCAGGTGTGGGAAGAGATGGATATGCAGATCGGCAACTATGTTCGCGGTAAGGTGTGGGAGATATTTATCGTTGGCATCGTCACCTATATTGGTTTTGCCCTGCTGGGGATTAAATATGCCATGCTATTGGCTGCCATCGTCGGACTATCAGTACTGATTCCTTATGTGGGTGCAGCGATGGTGACTATTCCCGTCATACTCATCGCTTATTTCCAGTGGGGCTGGTCGTCGGAGTTTTTCTACCTGATGATCTTCTACGGCATCACCCAGGCCCTGGATGGTTATGTGTTGGTACCCTTGCTATTTTCTGAGGTGGTGAACCTGCATCCTATCGCCATTATGGTTGCGATCCTGGTATTTGGTGGGGTGTGGGGTTTTTGGGGTGTGTTCTTTGCCATCCCACTGGCCACCCTGGTGAGTGCGGTAATGCGTGCCTGGCCACGCACCGATCAAGCTGAGCCCACCTAGTTAGCAAGCTCAATGATTGTTATCTCTCTATAAAACTTCCGTAGCGTGATCCGCCAGGCGTGAGCGCTCTCCTCGCATGAGAGTGATGTGGCCACTGTGTGACCAGTCCTTAAAGCGATCCACCACATAGGTGAGCCCCGAGGTGGTTTCGGTTAGATAGGGCGTATCGATTTGGGCAATATTGCCCAGACAGATCACCTTGCTACCGGGACCGGCACGGGTGATGAGGGTCTTCATCTGTTTTGAGGTGAGGTTTTGCGCCTCGTCGATGATGACGTATTTATTCAGGAAGGTGCGTCCACGCATGAAGTTCATGGAGTGGATGCGGATACGTTT
>JAOUJT010000173.1 GCA_029883105.1 Gammaproteobacteria bacterium | reverse complement strand
CCAAGACTACAGCTCGAATAGAGACCCTGATCGGGCAACATACCGAAATACGTGGTGATGTTGTGTTCAGTGGCGGCTTGCATGTGGATGGTACGGTAAAAGGTAATGTGATTGCTGAAGGTGGTTCCGAGTCGGTGTTGAGCCTGAGTGAACGTGGCACTATCGAAGGTGAGGTCCGCGTTCCCAATACGATGATTAATGGCGCAGTAATTGGTGATGTTTATGCCGAGAACCACATTGAATTGGCACCCCAGGCCCGTGTTAAGGGTAACGTTTATTACAGCTTGATCGAAATGGCGATGGGTGCCGAGGTCAACGGTAATCTGGTTCACCGCTCAGAAACCGAAAAACCCAAACTCTCCGTCGACAAAGGCTTCGACGTCGAGGACGGAACGAATAGTTGATTAGTTTACTTGGTTAATGGATAATTGGGTTTAATTTGCCCGCATCTATGGGAGTTTTATTATGAGCGAAGCAGAAAGTCCCCTAATCTTTACCGATAGTGCCGCCGCCAAGGTAAAGTCGCTGATCGAGGAAGAAGGTAATCCTGAGCTGATGTTGAGAGTTTTTGTCTCAGGTGGTGGTTGCTCTGGCTTCCAGTATGGATTTACCTTTGATGAGAGCCTGAATGATGGCGATACCAGTGTTGAAAAAGCCGGTGTTACCTTGCTGGTTGATCCCATGAGCTACCAGTATCTGGTCGGTGCGGAAATCGATTATAAGGAGGACCTCAACGGCGCGCAGTTTGTCATCCGTAATCCCAATGCAACCACTACCTGTGGTTGTGGTTCGTCCTTCTCTGCCTGATTTGGTAGAGTAAGCAGATAGAAAAGGGGTAGGGCAACCTACCCCTTTCGCGTTTCTGGCATTCTAAAACCAAGCTCTATACTATGTTTTGCATTCGCGCAGGCAGCAGCAACTGGAGATAAGCATGAACGATTACCTACCGGGCCTAGCCGGTGTCCCTGCGACTCAATCCAATATATCTGATATCGACGGTGAAAAAGGGATATTGTCCTACCGTGGTTATCCCATCGAGCAGCTGGCAGCCCACAGTACCTTTGAAGAGACCACTTTGTTATTGCTGGATGGTGTCCTGCCTACTGCGGACGAGTTGTCGGCATTTGAGGCCCACTCGCAGCGTAATCGCCGGGTGCAATACCATATTCGTGACCTGATGAAGACCTTTCCGCCCACAGGCCATCCGATGGAGATGCTGCAAACCGCCGTGGCCAGCCTGGGCATGTTCTATCCCAGTACTGTCAGCGGTGACAGTAGTGGTGATGAACTCGACTATATCCATAATATGTCGGTCAAGATCATCTCGCGTATGGCGACCATCGTTGCCATGTGGCAACACATTCGCCATGGCTATGAACCGGTAGATCCACGCCCAGATCTGAGCTATGCAGAAAATTTCCTCTATATGTTTAACGAAGAGGTGCCGGATCCTTTACTGGCCAAGATCCTTGATGTCTGCCTGATCCTGCATGCCGAACACACCATCAATGCCTCGACCTTCTCGGTGCTGGTAAACGGCTCTACCCTGGCCAGTCCCTATAGCGTGATCTCTGCGGCCATCGCGGCCCTATCCGGTCCGCTACACGGCGGTGCCAACCAGAAGGTGCTGGAGATGCTGGCTGAGATTGGATCTGTGGATAAGGTTGAGGCCTATATCGATCAGAAACTGGTGAAAAAGGAGGTTATCTGGGGTATGGGACACCGCGAATACAAGACCAAGGACCCGCGTGCCAAGATTTTGGAGAAGATGGTGGATGAGTTCATTGAGGCCCGTGGTGGTGAGGTGAATCCCCTGTTTGAGATTGCCAAAGAGGTGGAGCGGGTATGTGAAGACCGCCTGGCACACAAGGGTGTTTACCCTAATGTGGACTTCTACTCAGGCATCCTCTATTCAGAAATGGGCATCCCTGCGGATCAGTTTACCGCGATATTCGCCATTGCCCGTTCGGCAGGTTGGCTGGCCCACTGGCGCGAGCAACTGGTGGACAACCGTATCTTCCGTCCTACCCAGGTCTACACCGGGGAGCCTGTACGGGATTACGTGCCGGTGGATAAGCGCTAAGAACAAATAAACCGGGCCAGGCCCGGTTTTTTATGCCTGATAGATAGCCCCGAGGATGACCTCTTTTCTGGCTCCAGTAACCGTAGGCAGATTCGCCGGCTTGCCCTCCATTGCCTGTTTTGCCAACCAGGCAAAACACGCCCCTTCTACCCAGTCAGGATGGATACCATAATCCGCACTGGACTCTAGCGGGATCGAACCGGCCAGTGTCTGTAGGCGTCTCATAAGACTCAGGTTGTGCACGCCACCGCCACAGACGAGGATACGGTGGTAGTCTGTGCCGGTCTGTTCTATGGCCAAGAGGATCGTCTCGGCGGTGAGCTGGCACAGGCTGGCCTGCACATCGGCGGCGGAGAGATCTCGCTGTGCCAACATGCGCACCAACCACTCCTGATGGAAGTACTCCCGGCCGGTACTCTTGGGGTAAGTCTGACTGAAATAGGGATCTGACAACATGTCCTTTAATAGTTCGCTATTGACCTGCCCTGTGTCAGCCCAGCGTCCGTTCTCATCGATAGCCCCCGACTGGTGCTGGCGATACCAAAGGTCCATTAAGACATTACCTGGCCCGCTGTCAAAACCGATCACCTCACCCTGATCTGCATTGAGGACCGTAATATTGGCAATCCCACCGATATTGACGATGACGCGGTTTTCATCGGAGTGATGAAAGACAGCTCGGTGAAAGGCTGGGACCAGAGGGGCACCTTGTCCCCCTGCGGCCATGTCTCGGCGACGAAAATCGGCAACGGTGGTGATACCGCATAATTGCGCAATGTTATTGGCATCACCGATCTGCAGGGTATTGGGATGGTCACCAACAGGGAGGTGGCGAATGGTTTGTCCATGGTGCCCAATAGCTATAATGTCCTGCGGGCTGAGGTGATGTTGTTGCATTAGCTTCTGGATAGACTGGGCGGTAAAGCACGCCAGCTGAATATCTGCAGCCAATAGACGTGTGATTTCATCGCTGCCAGGGGAGCACAGAGCCAATAGTTCTGCTGCTAGTTGGGCGGGGTAGGGATAGGTCTGTGCAGCCTCTACCACCAGACCGTTGGGTGAAAATGCAATCAGTACAACATCAAGTCCATCAAGGCTGGTGCCTGACATGGTGCCGATGTAGCGTTGTGTGTCGGTTGCTTGCGTCATAAAGCGTGCCCTGCCTGTTGTTCCTTCATGGTAACAGGAATTATTGGGCGTCGAGCATGGCCAGGTGGCGCGCCTTGAAAAGAGCCAGTTGATTATTGCGCGAGTCTAGCAGTTGCTGAAATGCCTTACGGTAGCGGTGCGCAATAGGTTGTGCATCGGGCAGACGCACAGTCAGTGGATTGCGATGCACACCGTTAAATCTGAATTCATAGTGCAGATGTGGCCCAGTCGCTGTACCGGTTTGGCCCACATAACCGATGACCTGACCCTGGCGTATATATTTTCCAGGACGCATACCTCGGGCATAGCTGCGCATATGGGCGTAAAGGGTGCTATAGACATTGCCGTGTCGGATGATGATGGTCTTGCCATATCCACCTTTGCGGCCACGTAAGACGATCTTGCCATCACCTGTTGCCCGTATCGGAGTGCCGGGTTTGGCAGAATAATCTACGCCCATGTGGCGTTTTACCTTCTTATGAACAGGGTGGAAGCGTTTTCCGAAGCGTGAGCTGATGCGGCGAAAATCAACAGGGGTTCGCAAGAATGCCTTGCGCAGGCTTCTACCCTGAGGGTCGTAGTAGTGGGCGCGCCCACTCTTGTCGACAAATCGCACCGCACTATAAGTCTTGCCTCGATTGCTAAACTCGGCGGCAAGGATAACTCCATCTCCCACCTTTGCCCCATGCAGATATTGTTCGTCGTAAAGTAGCGAAAAGCTGTCGCCCTGGCGGATATCCAGGGCAAAATCGATATCCCAGCCAAAGATCTCTGCCAGCTGCATGGTCAGGTTATCACTCAAGTTGGCGCTTAGTGCTGCCTCATATAGAGAATTCTCCACCACTCCCGCCGAGAAGCGGATGCGATGTTCGTATTGGGGTTTGTGTATAAGTGCGAAATAATTTTCATCATCATCCAATCTCAGGCTCAGAGACTTCTCACTATTAAGCGGGTAATCCAATCCCAATAGGCGCGGTTCACTCTCATCGCTGGCTTGAATACGTATGGTTTTACCGGGTACCAATACGCGTAGCTTATGACCGTGTTTAATCTTACTGACGGTGAGTGCGGTTTTTTGACCGATTCCCGAGCGACCTAACAGGCTGGTGAGGGTATCCCCTAGCTGGATGACATGCTCTTCCCACCGAGCCTGGGAAGCAAGTGGCGACAGGGTGACCTGCCCCTCGGGCAGGCTTAAGTCGACCTCAAATTGCGCTGGCAGGTTATCCTCACGGATGGCATTGGCATTGCCGGTAACCAATAATAACAACAGACTGAGGATGCCCAGGGAAACGCCGGCAAAAATAATATGGCGATGATTATGCTGGTTGAGCTGTTGGATTATGAGTTGTCTCGCCGCTTTTGGTACCATACTCCCCTCTTTGACGGTCCTGCTGTTAAAGCAGTTGTATTAGTTATTGTTAACGTACAATGGCACCGACATCTTTAATGGTGTCGCGTTTGCGCAATGTTTTTTGTTACATTGCGCACACTCTCACGATATGGGGTTTGAGTAAATGGCATCGATGGACGAGTCTCTGCAACTCATCAAGCGCGGTTGTGATGAACTGCTGCTGGAAGATGAACTGGTGGAGAAATTAAAACGTGGTAAGCCTCTGCGGATAAAGGCGGGTTTCGATCCCACTGCCCCTGATCTGCATCTGGGCCATACGGTGCTTATCAATAAGTTACGGCAGTTCCAGGATCTGGGCCATGAGGTGTTGTTCCTGATTGGCGACTTTACCGGCATGATCGGCGACCCTACGGGCAAATCGGTCACCCGCCCGGCCTTGACCCGTGACGATGTGATCGATAACGCTCGCAGCTATGAGCAGCAGATCTTCAAGATTCTCGACCCGGAAAAGACCCTGGTGATGTTTAATTCCAGTTGGATGGGAGAGATGAGTTCGGCAGATCTGATTCAGTTGGCGGCGAAATACAATGTTGCACGCATGCTAGAGCGGGATGATTTCAGCAAGCGCTATAAGTCTGGCCAGTCCATCGCCATCCATGAGTTTCTCTATCCCCTCATTCAGGGATACGACTCGGTAGCGATGCGAGCGGATGTGGAGTTGGGCGGTACCGATCAGAAGTTCAACCTGTTGGTAGGCCGGGAATTGCAGAAGCAACACGGACAAGAACCCCAGGTAGTACTCACCATGCCTATTCTCGAGGGCCTGGACGGTGTACAGAAAATGTCCAAGTCTTTAAACAACTATATAGGTATTAGTGATAGTCCCGATGATATGTTCGGTAAGATCATGTCCATCTCTGATGAGTTGATGTGGCGTTATTATGAACTATTGAGTTTCCGGCCTATTGTAGAGATTGAGCAGTTCAAGTCCGATATCGAGGCAGGAACCAATCCCCGTGACATTAAATTCCTCCTCGCCGAGGAGCTTATCGCACGATTCCATGATACGGATTCGGCGACCCAGGCACGGGAAAACTTTATCGCACGCTTTCAGAAAGGTGCTATGCCCGAAGATATCGTTGAGCTGACCCTAACATCTGATTCAGGCAGCCTGCCAATCGCTAACCTGCTGAAAGAGGCTGGACTGTGCAGTAGCACCTCTGAGGCGCTGCGTATGTTAAAGCAAGGGGCTGTAAAGCTGGACGGCGAGCGTGTCGATGATAAGGGCCTGCAGATCGAAGCGGGTAGTTGCGCAGTATTTCAGGTAGGTAAGCGCAAGTTTGCCAGGGTAACAGTGGCCTAGATTTCGTATATTAGAAATATATTAAATATAACGCTTGATCTTCTAAAGATGATCTCTATAATGCGCCTCTCTTTACGGGACAGAGCAAAAGCGAAACGCTCTGAAACGCTGAAGTAGTAAGACCTCGGACGCTCCATGTGAGACCCGAACCGCTCTTTAACAATGAGAACAGATAATTTGTGTGGGTGCTTGCGTTGATGCTCTTGTCACCAAGAATATCGACGTAAACACTTGAAGTAATTTGAGTGA
>JAOUJT010000172.1 GCA_029883105.1 Gammaproteobacteria bacterium | reverse complement strand
CGCGTCGCGTGTCGTAACCAAACTTCGTTGGCAGCCAGTAGCCTTCATAGAAACGCGTAAAGCGTGATTCAAAATGCTTCTGCGGATAAGGCTGCCATCCGATCTCCTCGATTAAGAGCCTGATCGCCTCTTCCTTGATATAGGGCATGTAGTTGAGGGGTCGCACTACCCTAATGCCCTTGATATAGGGCAGATAGATCTTGTGGCGCAGAATGGAAGTCGTCGGAAATTTATGCAGTGGACGCGTGCCAAAATGTCTGTGGATATCGCGCAATTGGATGGAATCCGACTGGTAATACATCCATTCAATCGGGTTACGTATACATTCGGTGGAATAGTTTGCGCCAGTCAATATGTAATTGACATTATGCTCGGTTGCAAACTTGTACATCGTTGCGAAAAAAGCGTGATCCTGGGGTGTGTCGATATGTGGCACGCCAGACTTGAAATAGGCGAGCTGCAGATCGCGCATCTCCTCCCAATCGACGACGTAGGTATAAAGATCCAGATCAAGATGCTCGATAAGCTTCTCGATGTTGTTTACGGCTTCCTGTGAATTCCACCCGGCATCGACATGGAAAACTAGCGGCCGCAGTCCCATCTCGTGTTTGGCAAGCCAAGTCAGATAGGAACTGTCGATGCCGCCGCTGACACCGATAATACAATCGAAATCCTTACCCTCCCCGGCCTTCTTTATTTTCGCTACCAACTTGTCTAGCTCTGCTCGACCGTGTTCATCCGTGTGCCAATTTGGCTTAATCTGGGTATAGAGGGTCCGGCAATGGTCACAAACGCCGTTCTCATCGAAAGTGATTGCGGAATCGCTCGTGTCCATGACGCCGTTAGTGTAGATTTGGTATGGCCTATTCGCCATCGGGTGCCTCGACATTCATATTTTAATAAGTAACGAATTATCGTAATGCTTCCTGGACCGCCACGACCCTACAGGCCTTGCAATGACGGTTCTTGATTTTTCCATTTCCTTAAGCTTTAACCACGTTCTCAGCGTGTTCCAGATATACTCCCCGTGAATCAACGATGAGCTTGGCGTGCTGCAGGATCATCGGATAATCAAACGCGTCGTGATTAGTGGCCACTATTACGCAATCGTATTCAGCCAAGCTCTCGGGCTTTTGCTGCACGCTGGCCAGTGCGAAGTGATATTTGCGCATCTTGGGAAAGACTGGTACGTGAGGGTCGGAATAGGCAATTTCTGCACCCTTCTTTTGTAGTAAGTCCATTAGTTCAACCGATGGTGACTCACGCATATCATCGACATTTTTTTTGTAAGCAATACCCAGAACAAGAATTTTACTGCCATTTATTGATTTACAACGTTGATTAAGGGCATCAGACACTTTGCTTACGACCCATTGTGGCATGCTGCTATTTACCTCACCGGCTAACTCAATAAATCTAGTATTGATACCATATTCACGCGCCTTCCATGTAAGATAAAATGGATCTATTGGAATACAATGCCCACCCAATCCAGGGCCTGGATAGTATGGAACAAAACCAAATGGCTTGGTCGCTGCCGCTCGAATCACCTCGTGAATGTCTATATCCATTCTATCAGCGACGATTTTCATCTCGTTAACGAGGCCAATGTTTACGGCACGGTGAATGTTTTCTAAAAGCTTGGTCATTTCAGCTGCCCGGGTAGAACTTACTGGTACAACTTGATCAATAACCTGATCGTAGAGTGCCAATCCGATCTCAAGACATTCAGGCGTTGTACCACCACATACCTTGGCGATAGTTTGAGTAATAAAATCTGGGTTACCTGGATCCTCTCGTTCTGGTGAATACACCAGAAAAACATCTCTACCGATACTTAAGTTAGTAGTCTCAATACGTGGTTTTAGTTCTTCTTCTGTTGTTCCTGGATAGGTGGTGCTTTCTAAGGAAATGACTTGACCTGGTCGAATATATGGAAGTAGTTCTTCTATTGTATCAATCACAAATGAAAGATCAGGCTCGCGATATTGATTTAATGGCGTTGGTACACATAAAATCAATGCGTCAGCGATTTTTGTCTTTGAAAAATCAGCTGTTGCTTCAAGGCCTTTCTCTATTGCCTCACTTATAACTTCATCTGGAATATGCTTAATGTAGGTCTTACCAGACGATATCTTATTTGCTTTTTCTTGGTCTATATCTAATCCTATTACTTTATAACCCACCTCTGAATAACGTATCGCCAAAGGTAGTCCAACGTATCCAAGACCAACAATACCAATAACGGCAGATTTGTCATTTAGCTTATTTTTTAATTTCTCTAGCATTCCATTTGCGCTCTTAACTCAATTGAATTATTTCCATCTATTTCAGACACGCTACCGCCCTACTGTGTACCAACGGCACTCTGTATCATGACCAATAATCATTTTGCCTTAGCTTTTACTAATATATATACAACTATATTATTTGTCTGAGACTGATTGATTCTGACAAATTATATATGCGTGTCTTACGACGCTATTCCGTCGTCTAATCAACATGTATCCATCATCGACGTTTAAGTTACAGTAAATATTATTTATCAAATGACCTATGCTACTTCAATCTGAGACTCGGACAGATTAAGCTTCGCAACATTCCCTGCAATTTCTAGCATAATTATCGCCCTTTCCTGCCCCGTTTTCCCAATATAGAGTCCCTCGCAACCTTTCATAGGGCCGTCACATATTCGGATCGCTTCATCCTTGCGAAACGCTGTGGTAGGCAACTCCTGCACGTGACTGTTATCTTCATTATGTTTTATTTTGTGCACTATATCGTCTGGCAGAAATGCAGGTTGCACACCAAAACGCACCATATTCATCACCCCCAACGTGGAACTAATAGGGACCCAATTATCTGTCACTGTATTTAATTGAACGAGGATATATCTGGGAAACATCGGCTCAACAACAATCTTATAACGGCCACACCTACGGCGCCGATGTGAAATCATGGGAAGATAAACATCATACCCTTGTCGAACAAGATTGTCATGAGCAACCATTTCTTGACGTGATTTGGTATAGACGAGATACCACAATCGTTTTTGTGTAGCTTTTGTAGGCTTCATCCTAAACCCCATTATCTATATGCTTTGTTTATAGAATCGATTATCTATTTAGATAATTACTCATTATCCTTTAGTCACTTTTCAACCCTAAGATTGAGTGTCGACGCAATAAAACCGAAAGCCAATATAACCATAAAGGTGGCAGCATTCGCTGGTATATGTAGATTAAAGTCGACAAGACTGTGGATAAGAATTGATATAAGTCCCATAACACAGGCGAATGCTATACCTAGCATTAATGGGTCGCTACGCTTGCGTAATGCCTGCACTGCATTAAGCGCTGTTAAAAATATGACTCCAGCCAGTAGAGCGATACCTAAAAACCCTGTTTCATCGGCAAATTCAAGATAATCATTATGTGCATGGTCAAAATATAGCGACGCATCCTGCCCCTTATACTTAGAGAAAACTGTAAAAAATGTTCCTGCACCAGAACCTGTGAGCAAATAGTCCTGCAAGTAGTCCACTGCATATTCATTTACATCGACACGCACTTCCGTGGCAATACTTGTCTTTTCCAGACGCTCAGCCACCTTGTCTATTCCAAACCATGTTCCAACGATAAATAGATCTATCACAATAAGACTGGTTAAGAGTAACGCCGTTATTCGTGTTGCATGACGGGTTAATAACAGTGTGATAACACCAGTAACTAATAGGCTGGTAAAAAACGCTGTATTACCCATTCGCGAATGCGTCAGAACCAAGGCAATAACCATAAAGGCAAGAAAAATTCGCAAACGGAATTTGCTACTAAAAATAAGTTGAATGCTATTTCTTAAGCGTTGTCGTGTGGTGCAAACCGATTTTCCATTTCTCAGACCTGCGATTAACAAGCCAATACCGACCGCTAGGGCCATCTCCAGATATCCGGCCAGATGATTACGATTGACAAATGTCCCTGTAGCAGTACCTATTCCATATTCCTTCTTCACAAAGAAACCATACTCCAGACCAGACAGGATCATAATACTTCCATACACTGCCTGAAATAGAGCGCTGTATACGATGGTATATGCCAGTAGCCTTACTCTATTACTTGTATTCGCCAACAACAGTACGAGAGAGAAGAGTTGCACATAGGCAATGCTCTTCAGGAAATAGACCCAGGTAGTATGGGAATCCTGAGTGAGCGGTAGCCAAATATTTTCAGAGGATATAAGGCTGTGGGAGAGCACTCTCTCTGGCGAAAGAAACGCCACCCATAAAGGAGGCAGCGGTAGAGACTGGATCACAAGATAGCCCAGCCATGCAACAAAAAGAATAAATACCGGCTTTGCCTTGAGAAAGGCTGGACTAAACTCGGCTACGCCTCTGAGCCAGGCAACACACCATAGGATTGAGAGAAAGAATATCCATACCTCCATAATTGCCCAGGCCCAAGGGCGATTACTGGCCAATGGAAGTGGCACCCATACCAGGAGTATTAACAGTCCAATGAACACTGCGCGCTCAAGGATGCTTTTACTGTTATTTAAGTCGCCTGTGTCCATTTATTACTCATATAACCATCTATTTGTTATTAGGCTAATTTACTTAACCACGATTTCGGACAAACCACTGTAAACGTTGCGTTTGATATTCATCAATATACGGCAATAGATTTTCTTCCCATCGATATCTAACCGCCGTCGACAGTATAAAATCAAGAAGGTTACGATTTCTCAGGCTAGCAATAATCACCGTTTGGATGGTGTCCCTTAGATCCGATGGAATATATTTCCAGGTCGCTATTCCTAGCCAGATTAACTTACGTTGTACTGCGGCTTCCCATGGTCCATAAGTACTGGCATTGCGCAATGCCTCCCACATCTCTTGATCCATTTCCTGATTTAGGAACTTGTTTTGCGCCAAGCTCGCCCACGCCAATGCCCATGTTGGCCTGTTTTCCACCGTCTGACGATATTTTTTTATTGCTTCACTACGGTGTTGATGTGCGTGCTCTGTCCAGATAGGTTTCTGTAAGGCTCGCCACTCAAAGAGACGCGCCATGTCGAAGATGATTTCAGGATTTGAAGAGTTGATACTATTGGCCAATTCAAGGGATTCGAGAGCGGTTTGCCAATTTTTCTCGTCGTTGATTTTTCCATCCTTTTCCCACGAGGACATGAGATATCGAGGGTTGAGAGTTAATACCTCAGAGAATCCCCAAGTGGCAGACCATCCAGCAAAGAGCAGAGATAGGAACAATGCCCCACTCACAAATAGTCGTGTATGCTTGTTATTGTTATTTATAGCTGCGACCTTGTTTGATTTCACACAGCAACCCCTGTTTCAAAGAACTCAAGCTCTATATTTGTAGTCATACAGAGCTATCGATATGCATATGAACGACGATTTAATGATTTAGTTATTGGCGCAGGCATTATGTTTATTGTATTTTGATGTACTGACAACAGAGTCTGTGGAATGCTTGTCACCATCTCTCTGGCTTTCTCCAATCCGATCAACTCACTAGCCCTTTCCAATCCCGATGCAAGGTCCGGTGGACGGTGTACGATATTGTGGCAGTCACTGGCAATGGAAGTGACTAGTCCTTTTTGCAACAGATCAATCGACAATTTCATAGCCTCTGTTCCAAACGCAGAGCTCAAACTCCCGGATGTAATCTGGAGAAGGCAGCCAGCTTCAATATACGGAATAAGACTATCTGGATTTTCCTGTATCGCTCGGTTACGTTCTGGATGGACAATCATGGGCAAGCGCCCTCTTTTAATTAGCCATTTAATCAGATTGATACTGTTAGTAGGGATGATGTTGTGCGGAAACTCCAACAGAAATACCATCTTTCCCTCCCACTCTCCTAACCAGGGGAAGTTGTCAGAGACAAGGTATTCGATCACTTCCGGCCCGATTCTTACCTCTGCTGACAACAACAATTCTATTTGGATTTCATGTGCCTCTAGCATGCCCTTAAATTCCCTGAAGGCAGTTAAAAGCGAGCCCGGTGTATTATCATAGCGCCCAGGCTGGATATGTGGCGTCAAAACTTGCGTGTGTACGCCGTTTTCGACGGCGAGACGAAGCATGTCCAACGCCTGCTCAAAGTCCTTGGCACCGTCATCTACACCAGGAAGAATATGGCTATGAATATCTATCATCACCCAAACCTAATTTACCTATTT
>JAOUJT010000204.1 GCA_029883105.1 Gammaproteobacteria bacterium | reverse complement strand
GATAGTAGAGGGTAGTATATGAAAATGCAGTAGCTAGCCTGCCAAATGCTGCTATCAACCCCCATGAAGACAAAAGGACTATCAGATGAAGACATTTCAACTAGCCCCCGCCACGAAGCAAGACGGTTTCACCCTGATGGAACTGATGATCGTGGTCGCGATTATGGCAGTATTGACCATGGCCGCCATACCCTCACTGCAAAACTATCTCGCCACATCCCGTCTCAATGTACATCTGAATAATTTTGAAGAGGCCCAGCGCTTTATCGCCGGAGAGTGCAGCAAGGCTATCGCTGGTGGAGTCAGGACCCCTGTCGTGGCTACACTCAACGGTAACGGTAAAAAATACGCCCCCGGCAATGTTTCCAATGCCCCAGCCTTTGCTGACACTACGCCTTCCGGTGATGCCGCTGGTCAGGTAATCATCACTGGCCTTACCGGAGATCTAGTGGAACCAGGTACTGATGTCATCGTTTCTCTAGGTACTGCGGCCGAAGGTGCCACCTCGGAACAGTATCCCGGTGGTACCGCCACAGCGATGCCTACAGACAGCACCATAAACTGCGCAACAAACTGAGTTTGAACATGGGCCCATTTGTTCTCCCTACGCGATACTGGCAGCAGGGGGTCACCCTGATGGAGCTGATGCTCGTGGTGGCCGTCGTTGCCATCCTGGCAATGATGGCCTACCCCAGTCTCAGCGGCTATATCAGCAAGGGGTATGACTCGGAGGCGATTGAAGAGATCTCGGTGCTGGAGGTGATCCTGGCACAATACTTTATCGACAATAGTACCTATGTCAGCGCAGCCAATACCGCCGCGATTACCACCAGCTATGGCTGGAAGCCGGGTACCATCAAACCGGTTTTTGACTATGCGATTAGTGCCAATACCGATTGCCCCACGGGTATCACGCTGTGTTATACCATTACCGCCACAGGCAAGGCCTCTACCACAACAGAGCACTATCCCGTTGCAGGTCGGATAGTCAAGAAGTCGTCGTGGGGCTATTTAAGTACCGGTGGCGTACAGATAAAATAAACCATATATGGATCAAGCGCCCAGGGCAGGAACGTGACGATATCGACCACTATAGCCGTAACAGAAAACACACTGACTAGCTTGGCCCGTCGTCTGGTTAGCGATGGTCATCTGTCGACAGAATCCGCACAAGAACTCCAGCAACACGCCAAACAACTCACGCAGCCACTGTTTACCTATCTGTTAAGCAATAAGGTTCTCTCTGCCAGCGCGCTTGCCCATGCTGCCGCGTCAGAGTTTGGTCTGCCCTTACTGGATCTGGAACAATTCGAACTGGATTCCAGTATGATAGAAATACTGGACGAGACCTTGATCCTCGAACACCGTCTGCTGCCTCTAGGCAAAAAGGCCAACACCCTGTTTGTCGCCATCGCAGACCCGACCCAGTTTAATTCCCTGAATGAGATTAGATTTAAGACCCGGCTGAATATTGAAACCGTATTGGTCGAAGCCGATAAGCTCAATGCAATGATCGAACAGGCTCTGACCTCGGCTGATACAGCCTTGATGGAGCTGTCAGATAGTTCACTGGATGATCTGGATTTTACCCACGCAGAGGATCCGCTCGAAAAAGAAGATGAGTTTGATGTTAACGATACCCCGGTAGTACGCTTCATTAATAAGGTCCTGCTGGATGCCATACGTCGAGGTGCATCGGATGTACATTTTGAGCCCTATGACAAACGCTACCGAGTGCGCTTTCGCCTCGATGGGATCTTACAAGAGATGGCCTCTCCACCGGTTAGTCTTGGCAGTCGCATGGCCTCACGAATTAAGGTTATGGCACAGCTGGATATCTCTGAAAAACGGCTGCCACAGGACGGCCGCATCAAGGTAAATCTATCCAAGAATCATGCTGTAGATTTTCGTGTCAGTACCTGTCCGACACTGTTTGGTGAAAAGGTTGTCTTGCGTATCCTTGACTCTATGAATACCGAGCTAAACGTTGAGTCACTGGGATTCGATGAAGCACAACGTATATTGTTTGAGCAACACATCGCCAAACCACATGGCATGGTTCTGGTCACCGGCCCTACCGGTAGTGGTAAAACCATCACCCTCTATAGCGCCATCAGCATACTCAACACCGTAGACAAAAATATTTCTACTGCGGAAGACCCGGCTGAAATCTACATTGCTGGCATAAATCAGGTTAACATCAACAGCAAAACCGGTCTCAGTTTTGCCCATGCCTTGCGCTCTTTCCTGCGTCAGGACCCGGATATCATCATGGTCGGCGAAATGCGCGATCTGGAAACCGCAGAGATCGCCATCAAGGCCGCGCAAACCGGACACCTGGTTCTCTCTACCCTGCATACCAATGACGCACCGCAAACCCTGACCCGTATGGCAAACATGGGGGTTGCCCCCTTTAATATCGCAGCTTCGGTGTCGCTGATTATCGCCCAGCGTCTGGTGCGAAAATTATGCGAGCACTGTAAGAAAACTGAAAAACTACCGCATGATGCCATGCTTGAAGAAGGCTTCCGGGAAGACGAATTAGCCGATTTAAATATCTATACCCCCGTAGGTTGCGACAAGTGCAACGATGGCTATCGTGGCCGTATCGGTATCTTCCAGGTCATGCCGGTATCAGAGCAAATGGGTTGGCTAATTATGGAAGGCGGAAATTCCCTGCAACTGGCCAAACAGGCGCAAGAGGAAGGCATTATGGATCTACGCGAAGCCGGACTTGCCAAGGTCCGAGCAGGTATCACCAGCTTGGAAGAACTTAACCGTGTTACCCGGGATTAAACACTAGATATGGTCGCTAACACGCAACAATTTCAAACCTACAAGTGGGAAGCACGCGACCCTACTGGTAACAAGATAAGCGGAGAAATTACAGCCCTCAATCCTATCCTTGCCAAGGCTGAGTTACGCCAGCGTGATATCCATGCCACCCGTATTAAGCGTAAACCCAAGCCCTTGTTTAGCTTTAGAGATCGAATCAAAGACTCAGACATGGGCGTTCTTAGTCGACAACTGTCTACCATGATCGACTCTGGCGTGCCGGTAGTGCAGGCCCTGGACGTGATCATTAGTGGCACCGACAATGCCACCATGAAAAGTCTGCTGGAAGAGGTGCGTAATGATGTGGCTGCTGGTAGTCAGCTGGCGCATGCATTGGCAAAACACCGTCAATATTTCGATCACATGTTCTGCAATCTGGTTCATGTCGGCGAAGAATCCGGCACACTGGATACCATGCTGAACAGATTGGCTGACTACCAGGAACGCATGCAACAGGTGAAGTCTCGTATTCGCAAGGCCCTGGCCTATCCGATTACGGTTCTGCTGATATCTTTTGTCCTCACCGTGTTCATGTTGGTAAAAGTGGTGCCTCAATTTGAGAGTCTCTATTCCAGTTTTGGTGGCACCTTACCACTGCTCACACGTATCGTGGTAAAGGTCTCGGAATTCATGCAACAGTGGTGGTGGTTAATCGCCCTGATTATCATTAGTAGCATTGCCGGTTTGATGTACTCTTACAAACATTCATTGCCAACACGCATTCGCGTCACTCGTATCCTGATGCGACTACCAATACTCGGCGGTATTATCAAAAAGGCGGCCATTGCACGTTTTTCTCGTACTCTCTCGACCATGTTCAACGCGGGTGTACCACTGGTTACAGCATTGGAAACCGTCGCTGAGGCTGTAGACAACGAGATCTACCGGGAAAATATCCTCAGCATGCGTGATAATGTCGCCACCGGCGAACAGCTACAAACCAGTCTTCGCCAATCCAAGTCACTATTCCCCAATATGGTGACGCAGATGATCGCCATCGGTGAAGAATCTGGTAGCCTGGATAATATGCTTAGCAAGATTGCGGAATTTTATGAGGAAGAAGTTAACAACACGGTAGATACCCTCAGTACACTGATGGAACCCATCATCATGCTCATTCTAGGCGTGGTGGTAGGTGGTCTGGTCTTGTCCATGTATCTGCCCATATTCGATATGGGCTCGGCCATGCATCGATAGCTATGACTATTCTCGAGAATCTCGCTGCACATAGCGGCTATTTCTACACCACGATTGCTCTACTCGGGCTGCTGATAGGCAGTTTTCTCAATGTCGTCATCTATCGCCTTCCCCGTATGCTGGATACGGAGTGGACCACAGAATGCAAAAAGTTTCTTAAACTCAGTGATGATGACGCCAAACACGCCCCCTTTAATCTCTCCCTACCGCGCTCTCACTGTCCTCGCTGTCATACTGAGATACCAGGCTGGCGTAATATCCCTCTCATCAGTTACCTGCTACAGCGTGGTAAGTGCCATCAATGTGGCGCAGCTATCTCCCCACGCTATCCGCTAGTAGAGCTGGTTACTGCTCTACTCTCGCTCTTCCTCGCCTGGCACTATGGGGCCGTACCCCAACTTATCCCAGCGCTGTTCTTCAGCTGGGCACTAATCGCCCTGTTCGTTATAGATCTGCATCACCAGTTACTACCGGATCAAATCACCCTGCCCCTGCTATGGACCGGGCTTTTGTTCAATATGCAAAACACCTTTACCAGCCTGGAGATGGCCGTACTAGGTGCGGTAATCGGTTATCTGTCACTGTGGTTGGTTTATCATGCCTACCGTCTGTTGCGCGGCAAGTATGGATTTGGTTACGGTGATTTTAAACTGCTTGCGGCCATTGGCGCTTGGATAGGCTGGCCGAGTATTCCTGTCGTTATCCTTATCTCATCCCTAAGCGGCGCCATCATTGGAATTCTTCTGATACTGTTTGCCAAACACCAATACGACAAACCAATTCCGTTTGGGCCCTATCTGGCGATGGCTGGTTGGCTAAGCCTGTTATGGGGAGAGAGCATTATTCAGACTTATTTCCATTACCTGGGTCTGGAATAAAACCATGTTAGTGATTGGACTCACAGGCGGTATCGGCAGCGGAAAATCAACGGTCACGAAGCTGTTTGCCACACTGGATGTTCCGGTGATTGATACCGATGTGGTTGCACGGGAGGTGGTGATACCCGGTTCTAAGGCACTGAATGAGATCCAGCTGTGCTTTGGTGAACGTTACATTCAATCCGATGGGCATCTTGACCGGGCCGCTATGCGCCAATTGGTATTTGCTGATGATGATGCCAGGGCTAAGCTAGAGTCGATACTACATCACCGTATACACAGGTCGGTATGGAACTGGATAGAACAACAGCAGGCAGACTATTGTATCGTTGTGGTCCCGCTATTATTCGAAAAGGGGTGGGATGAGTACTTTGATCGTATCCTGGTCGTGGAT
>JAOUJT010000171.1 GCA_029883105.1 Gammaproteobacteria bacterium | reverse complement strand
GTTGTGATATTTGTGAACGCATGCCGCCACGAAAACAATAGAGTATGCCGTTGGGATGTTGTTGAAAAAAATCCGCCCATTGATTAACGCGCACAGATTTTATTTTACCCTGTACCAGTTTGTGACCTAGTTTGATGGCTTCATCTTGGCCGTGATTTTTGTAACATATGCCAACATCCGTACGTTCCTGGTCGTTCATTAACGGGACGTTTTCGGTAAAAGGGAAGGCGCCCAGATTGAATTCTACGGGAGCACGTACATCCAGCAGGGGTGTGTTGGTTAAAAACAATGTGCGTAAGTCATCTACTTGCGGCAGTTCCATGGTTTCTAAAGGTTTCATCATAGTTAGATTATTTTAATCAATATGGGTTTTGAATTACCAGATTCTTCCGGTTCGAGTAGCTCACCCAATGGCTGTAAATCCAAATCAAATGTGCTTGCCAGTTTGATAAATTCATCTGAATGGTTTTTTTCTACCGCCACTAACAGACCACCAGATGTTTGTGGATCGCAGAGTATTTTTCTCTGCAGGTCGGACATGCTGCTTAACTTATCACCGTAGCTATCAAAGTTACGTTGCGCGCCACCTGGTGAACAACCCAATGAAATATAGTTTTCAATTTCGGGTAATTTTGGTACGGCCTGATAATCAACCACAGCATGTAAGCCGCTGCCGTCACAAATCTCTGCCAGGTGACCCATCAGCCCAAAACCAGTGACATCGGTCATCGCCGTAACATAAGGTAATTTCGCAAATTCAGCACCATGTTTATTTAACTGCAGCATGGTTTCAATGGCGATGCGAGAGTGCTCATCTTTTAGACACTTGTTTTTTTCTGCTGTGGTCAAAATGCCAATGCCCAGAGGCTTGGTAAGAAACAAATCGCAATTAGCGCTTGCCTGACTGTTGCGTTTTATCTGAGAATTTTCTACCAGACCAGTTACTGCCAGCCCGAAGATCGGTTCGGGGGCATCGATAGAGTGTCCGCCGGCTAAGGCGATACCGGCCAGTTTGCAGGCATGGCGACCACCTTCAATAACCTGAGCGGCAATTTCTGAACTGAGTTTTTTGATCGGCCATCCAAATATGGCAATGGCCATCAGGGGGGCTCCACCCATTGCGTAAATGTCACTGATCGCATTTGTCGCGGCTATTTGCCCAAACTCAAAGGGATCATCGACAATCGGCATGAAAAAGTCGGTGGTGCTGATAACGGAAGTGCCATTACCTAAATCATATACGGCGGCATCGTCTTTGGTTTCATTCCCCACCAATAGAAGGGGATCATGAAATGGTGCGGAGGATGTTTTAAGCATCTCTTCCAATACACCGGGGGCGATTTTACAGCCGCAACCGGCACCATGACTGTATTCGGTAAGTTTTACTGTAGACACGTGGACTAACCTAAAATAAAAGAAGCCATTATACGCCTATTTTTACATTGTCTGCTAATGCCTTGAAACGAACAAATTACTGAGTATCTCATGCTGGGATAGTAAGGTGGATACTGAAAAAACGACTTGGATTATGCCCGAAGGCATTATATGGTTGCTGACGGTATTTGCTGCAACGGTAGTCTGTTGTTAGATGGCTTCTGTTCTACTGGTTCTGGTTTTGCTATATATTTGCATACGTTACGGATTTTCCATTCTGGACTGATAGTAACTATGAATAATGCGAACCGAAAAGCACATAAAGAATTTAATGCCATGTACATTCCCATAATGGTGAATCCCTTTGGTGCCGGCATAATAAATAATGTACAAGGGTATTTTATACAGATAGCCATAATGCTTGCCGTCATACTATGTTTGGTCCTCTCAATAATGCCATTTATTCTTGCTATAATGGGCCTCGCATCAGGAGCAACAGACAAGATCAAAGCTGTTGCCTCGATGCTCCTTCCTTTATCTATCCTTGATAATTTTGATTAAAAAATTTCTTACAAAGAATGGATGTTATCCTTACTCGCTTAAATGCCGGTCTGGCTCGGTATCAATTTTCGCGCCGAAATAGGCATCGAATCTTCGTCAGTATGGAATGTCCATCAGGATTTTCATGTAGACAAGGAAGAAAACCAGCCTTTGGGTAACGGCTGGTATGGATCGGCTTGAATGGTTAATGGGGCTAACGCTGTGTCATAGGTGGTATGTTTTACCTTACCCGCTGATAAATAAGAATAATGTTAGAAGTCAGGTTTGTATGTATGGTGGAATATATGAGATATTGACCAATATCACATTGTTTTTGTAGGTTCGGCCTACGTATTCATGGAGATATGACGATATAAATACCTAGTCTTGTGGATAAGCGAGAAAAATCATGTCACCCAGTATTGCACGTCTATTTGCACTAATTGCAGTGTTTGTTGCATTTGACAGTAATGCGACACCTCCTGAGTTTACACATGAACGCCAGCTTTACCTTCAGGCAATCGACGCACTAAATAGGGACCGATATAAAGACTATCGCTTCATATTATCCAAGCTTAAAACCTATCCACTATACCCATATCTATTAGAAGCAGGCCTGCGTCGTCAAATTGATGATGTAAGTAAGAATACTCAGAGCGTAAGCTTTCTTGAAACCTACGAAGGCATGCCAGTTGCAACACGTCTGCAATCGAAATGGTTCGATCATTTAGAAGAAAATAATAAGTGGGAAGATATTAGTAAGTTCACGGCTCCCTTGGACAATGTGTCGCAAAGATGTATTTATCAGACATCCTTATATCATGTTGGTGGTCACGATAATGTTTTTGATGGAATGGCAAATTTATGGGTTTCAAGGACACATATACCTAAGTCGTGCATCTTTCTATTAGAACAGTGGGTTCAGTCAGGAGGTTTGTCGAACGATTTGATTTGGGAACGTATTTTTATATTGCTGCGCCATTCCAAAGTTGAGGAAGTGAAACAGCTGGCGCCCTTGCTCACGGAAGATGAACGCATTCTCTCCTATCTTTTACTCATCATTCATGAACAACCAGAGTTTCTTGTTGGCTTAAACAATTACGATATTACTAGTAAATATTATGACAAGGTACTGTTGCATGGCATTCGCCGTCTGGCAGCAAAAGATTTGGAGTTGGCGCTGGATGTTTGGACAGACATCCAGGATTCTCATGATATTAGTGCAATAGTACATAACGATGTGGAATTGTACCTGGCAAGAAAAATGGCATACAAGAAACATTCATCTGCATTTGAACGGTTTTCTGCCATTGATGATAAGCAACTGTCTGAAAGTGATAAGGGCTTAATGTTTAGATTGGCGATAAGTTCTCAGTCCTGGCATGACGTTCTGGAATCTATCGGCACATATTCTCAGTTACAACAGCAATCAGATCGACTGCAGTACTGGAGGGCAAGGGCCTATGAGGGGATCAATAAAGACAATGAGGCGATGCACATCTATGCTTCTTTAGCGCTGAAGCAAGGTTATTACGGCTTTCTATCGGCGGATCGTCTATCTCTTGAATATACCATTGGCACCCCAACGGAATACATTGCCGATCAAGAAGGCTTAAATATTTTAGAGAAAACTCCCGGTATTTTACGCGCTCGCGAACTGTTTCTGGTTGGCCAGGTCGCTGATGCTAGAAGAGAGTGGCAACATAGTTCCCGCCTGTATGATAATGAACAATTGTTACTATCCGCACAATTATCCCAGCGCTGGGGATGGCACGACAGGGCAATATTTGCCTTGGCAAAGACGCCTTATAAAGATGCAGTAGAGCTTCGTTTCCCTCTTGCTCATCAGAAGAAGATTTCGACCTCAGCGGAGCGTAATAATATTGAACCTGCCTGGGTGTTTGCATTGATACGCCAGGAAAGCGCTTTTATCAATGATGCGCGTTCAAGTAGTGG
Source organism: Gammaproteobacteria bacterium (assembly GCA_029883105.1). GTDB lineage: Bacteria > Pseudomonadota > Gammaproteobacteria > Thiohalospirales > Thiohalospiraceae > JABURT01. Next base: position 2,366 of record JAOUJT010000171.1, on the reverse strand, counting down.
TGCAATGGGGCTTATGCAACTTATGCCTCGTACCGCGAGTCAGGTTGCGCGGAAATTGAAACTTCCAAACTTACAGGCATATGACCTTTTGGATGCGAAGACGAATATACGCCTTGGCACCAATTATCTGAGTGGACGTTATAAATACTTCAATCAGCACAAGGTGCTTGCAACCGCGGCTTATAATGCAGGTCCGAGTCGGGTTAATAAATGGCTTCCGCTAGAAGGAAGCGTTCCTGCTGATATTTGGATAGATTCAATCCCATATAAAGAGACCCGGAATTATGTGAAGAACATACTTGCTTACCTGGTTATCTATGAAAAGCGTTTAGGTCTTGAGCCAAAAAGAATGAGCAAGCGTATGCCGGCTATAGTCGCTCATGATGTATGAGGTCTAGTGTTTAGGAATGATTTTCTCTAACTATAGAAAGGTAAATCAGCCACTTAGAAGAAGTTAATGAAAGGCTGGATCGCCACCTTGTCACCAGATACAAGATTAGTCTGTGCCTCTTTCAGAACAATAAAGCAATTGGCACGGCTCATGGAATTAAGCATACCGGAACCTTGTCTCCCCGTTGATTCCACTATTAGCTCACCATGCTCATTGGTATGGAAGATCCCACGTTGAAATTCCATTCGGCCCGGGGCCTTTTTTAGTGTATGAGCCAGCTTGGCAGTGAGGCTAAGCTCTTCAACGTTTGCTTCTCCCTGCATGGTACGTATGGCAGGTCGAACAAACTGATAAAACGTTACCATTACCGCCACCGGGTTGCCGGGTAGACCAAAGAAACTGGTGTTCCCCACTTTCCCGTAAGCCAGTGGGCGACCGGGTTTCATATTAATCTTCCAGAACTGTACCTCGCCCAGTTCATCCAGCACCATCTTCACATAGTCGGCATCACCCACCGAGACACCCCCGCTGGTCAATACCATGTCGGCGATCTCGCTGGCTTCGCTAAAGGCCCTGCGTATGGCATCGGGGCTATCGGTAATCACCCCCATGTCGATGATCTCACAGCCCATCTTTGCCAGCATGCTATAGAGGGTATAACGATTGCTGTCGTAGATTTCTCCGTCAGCCAGTGTCTCTCCCAGAGAGCGCAGTTCATCACCGGTGGAGAAAAAGGCTACACGTACACGACGTTTAACCCGTACCTCGGGTACGCCGAGAGAGGCCAGTACACCGATGTCCGCTGGGCCTAACTTGTGTCCTGGTGAATACACCACACTGCCCACAGAAAGGTCTTCACCGGCCTGACGCACGTTGGCACCCAGGGCAGTGCCTGCGGTGATGATCAGTTTGTCACCATCGAGCTCTACATGCTCCTGTATTACTACGGTGTCGCAGCCATGAGGTAGCATCGCACCAGTGGTGATACGTACACACTGCCCGGCAGCGACCTCTCCCAGGAAGGGATGTCCCGCCAGAGCGCTACCGATGAGCTGCAGTGTTGCATTGCCGCTAGTGGGGATATCGCTGGCAAGGAGGGCATAGCCATCCATCGCAGAATTGGTGTGTGAAGGGACATTGCTCTTTGAACGGATGGTCTCAGCCAGGCAACGATCCAGAGTAGAACGTATGGCCACAGACTCATCCCCCATTAGCTTGGGCAGCTGGGAAAATATATACGCTCGGGCTTCATCCACAGACAGTGATGACTGAGCGGGAGAGTGATGTAGTTCCTTCGCAGGCTGGCTCATGGACGTAACTCCTGGTGACGATGCGCCTCGGCGTTGAGTTCTTCCGGGCGATTGATGTTAATAAAGGTGTCGGGGCTATCAGAGAAGTCCACGGTGATCATATTTTGTTGCTTAAACCAGAGGTCGATCTTGCGTTCACCACTTAACAGATAGTTGCGCAAACTATCTTGCAGTTGTGTATCGATCATGGCAAAAACCGGTTGTAAGCGGTTACCATCGTGGGCGACGGCGATAGAGGCATGGTGTTTATTTAATTCGTTCCACATTCGTTCTACCAGATCTTCCGGTAGAAATGGGCTGTCACAGGGAACACTGAGGATGTAGCGGGTGTCCACGTATTCCATTGCCGCCAGCATCCCCGCCAGAGGTCCGGCAAAATCGCTGATCGAGTCAGAGATTACCTGACCATACGTAGCATAGCGTTGCTGATTCCGGTTGGCATTGATAATAAAGCCATTAACTTGCGGGCTTAATACCTGTAGCACATGCTCGATGAGTGTCTGGCCGGAAAAATCCAACAGACCTTTGTCCTTTCCTCCCATACGACGACCTTGTCCGCCCGCCAGTACGACGCCGGTAATTTCATCATGCATCATATTATTTGATCAACCTCAAAGGTGTTGCAGGTTCTTTGCTGGCGAACGTTTCGCTGGAGAGTTCGCCAT
>JAOUJT010000012.1 GCA_029883105.1 Gammaproteobacteria bacterium | reverse complement strand
TGAAGGCCGGCCAGGATATCGATTTCCTCGCTGCCGAGTGAAGACATAAGGATCAGTAAAGATGGCTATTGTAAAGACAAAACCAACTTCACCCGGTCGTCGCTTCGTCGTCAAGGTTGTGAATAAAGAGTTGCACAAAGGTGCACCTCATGCAGCCCTGTTAGAAAAGAAGTCAAAAACCGGTGGTCGTAACAATGCAGGCCGTATCACTACCCGTCATCGTGGTGGTGGTCATAAACAGCATTATCGTGTAATCGACTTTAAGCGTAATAAAGATGGTATTCCTGGTAAAGTAGAACGCTTGGAATATGATCCGAACCGAACCGCATTCATTGCCTTGGTTCTGTATGCAGATGGCGAGCGTCGTTATATTCTAGCTCCGAAGGGTGTTAGTGCCGGGACTGAAATAATGTCTGGTAGCGATTCACCTATCAAAGCCGGTAATTGCTTGGTATTGCGTAGCATACCAGTCGGTTCCACAGTTCATAACATTGAATTGAAGCCTGGCAAGGGTGGCCAAATGGCCCGAAGTGCTGGAGCCTCAGCTCAGCTGGTAGCGCGTGAGGGAGCTTATGCCACCCTGCGTTTACGCTCCGGCGAAATGCGTAAGGTCCACGTTGATTGTAAAGCTACAATCGGCGAAGTGGGCAACTCTGAACACAGCCTACGTAAATTAGGTAAAGCCGGTGCTGCGCGCTGGCGTGGTGTTCGTCCCACCGTTCGCGGTGTGGCCATGAACCCTGTTGACCATCCACATGGTGGTGGTGAAGGCCGTACCTCTGGTGGTCGTCATCCTGTATCCCCCTGGGGTATGCCCACTAAGGGTTACAGGACTCGTTCGAATAAACGTACGGACAAGTTTATTGTTCGTCGTCGTGCTAAGTAAGTGAGAGGCAAACGATGCCACGTTCAATAAAGAAAGGCCCGTTTATAGATCTGCACCTGTTGAAGAAGGTTGAAGATGCTATTGCAAATAGTGTCAAACGTCCTATCAAAACATGGTCACGTCGTTCCATGATCAGTCCCGACATGATCGGGTTAACGATTGCAGTCCATAACGGCAAGCAGCATGTGCCAGTGTTAATTTCAGATAACATGATTGGTCACAAGCTTGGTGAGTTTGCGCCGACCCGTACATACAAGGGTCACGTAGCAGATAAGAGATCTCGATAGGAGACATGAAGATGGAAGTAGCTGCTAAGTTAACTTTTGCTCGTATCTCCGCTCAAAAGACACGACTGGTCGCTGATCAGGTTCGTGGCTTATCTGTGGATAAGGCGCTGCAAACTTTAGCCTTCAGTCCTAAAAAGGCTGCAGGGATTGTCAAAAAGGTTCTGGAATCTGCGATTGCCAATGCCGAGCACAACGATGGTGCTGACATTGATGAATTAAAGGTTTCCAAAATTTTCGTTGACGAAGGTCCGACCCATAAGCGCATGCGTGCACGTGCTAAGGGTCGTGGTAATCGAATCTTGAAACGCACCAGCCACATTACTGTGGTTGTGGGCGAGAAGTAAGAGAGGCAGGGCATGGGTCAGAAAGTACATCCGACTGGTATACGCCTCGGTATTGTTAAGGATTGGACATCCAAGTGGTATGCGTCTTCTAAAGATTACGCAGATCTCCTTAATACCGACCTGAAAGTACGTGCATTTTTGCAGAAGAAACTGGCTAGCGCTTCCGTAAGTCGCATCCAGATTGAACGTCCTGCACGTAACGCACGTATTACCATTCATACCGCCCGTCCAGGTATTGTGATTGGTAAAAAAGGCGAAGATATCGATCGCTTGCGCGGTGAAGTCTTCAAAATGATGGGGTGTCCCGTACACATCAATATTGAAGAAGTACGTAAGCCTGAGCTGGATGCAACTCTGGTCGCGCAGAGCATCGCTCAGCAGCTTGAGAAGCGCATAATGTTTCGACGTGCGATGAAGCGAGCTGTTCAGAACACCATGCGTATTGGTGCACAAGGTATTCGTATCAATGTTGCAGGCCGTTTGAATGGTGCTGAAATCGCTCGTACTGAATGGTACCGCGAAGGTCGTGTGCCGCTCCACACCCTGCGTGCTGATATTGATTACGGTACAGCAGAAGCCCTTACTACTTACGGCATCATCGGTATTAAGGTTTGGATCTTCAAGGGTGAAATCCTCGAGAAGGTAGACTTCAACGCCGTCACTAGCGCCGATAAGGGCGCAGCGAAGAAGTAGGGGAGACGATAATGCTGCAACCAAAACGCACCAAATACCGTAAGGTTCAAAAAGGTCGTAACCGTGGTCTGGCCCAACGTGGTGGCACCGTAAGTTTCGGCGAATTTGGCCTTAAGGCTCTAGAACGTGGTCGTATCACCGCCCGTCAGATCGAAGCGGCTCGTCGTGCGATGACTCGTAAGGTCAAACGTGGTGGTAAAATCTGGATCCGCACGTTCCCAGATAAGCCCATTACTGAAAAGCCACTGGAAGTTCGTCAGGGTAAAGGTAAGGGTAATGTAGAATACTGGGTCTGTGAAATACGCCCCGGTAAAGTACTTTATGAAATGGATGGTGTTACAGAAGAACTGGCTCGTGAGGCGTTTCGCCTGGCTGCAGCCAAGCTGCCTCTTAAGACCACCTTCGTTACCCGGACGGTGCTGTAATGAAAGCCAGTGAACTGAGAGAGAAGAAAGCGGAAGAGCTGACAAGTGAAATGCATGGCCTGTTACGTGAGCAGTTTAATCTGCGCATGCAGCGTGCAACCGGTCAGTTGGGTAAGCCCCACCGCATCAAAGAGATCCGTCGTGATATCGCACGTATCAAGACAGTCCTGAATGCTAAAGCAGGTGACGCGAAATGAGCGAAGCTAAATCTAGCCGCACCCTGACTGGTCGTGTTGTAAGCAACAAAATGGACAAAACCATTACGGTTTTGATCGAACGTAAAGTTGCTCATCCCTTATATGGGAAATTCGTTAAGCGCTCCACCAAGGTGCATGCGCATGATGAAAACAACGACTGCCAAGAAGGTGATGTTGTAACCGTGGCCGAGTGTCGTCCGCTTTCCAAGAATAAATCCTGGAAGCTGGTAGAAGTTGTCACTCGCGCAAGTTAAGAAATTACATGTTTAACAGATAGTTAGGTTCGAGCTACAGATCTGCTTCGAACCGGCTAAGCCCATTTCTAAAAAGATTTGGGCTTGGCGCGTTTTAGTGGTATTATTTGCCGCCCATTTCGCAGGCTATGCGTTAAACGATACACCGTTTTGACTCGGAGATAGTCATGATACAGATGCAGACACAACTGGATGTAGCGGACAATAGTGGTGCCCGTAGAGTCCAGTGTATTAAGGTTCTGGGTGGCTCAAAGCGCCGCTACGCCGGTATAGGCGACATCATAAAAGTGAGCATTAAAGAAGCCATTCCTCGCGGTAAAGTGAAGAAGGGCGATGTCTATAATGCGGTTGTCGTGAGAACCAGAAAGGGTGTACGTCGCCCTGATGGCTCACTGATACGCTTTGATGGAAATGCTGCGGTTCTCTTGAACGCTAATCTGCAGCCAATTGGTACTCGTATCTTCGGTCCAGTGACACGCGAATTGCGCACGGACAATTTTATGAAGATTATTTCTCTGGCACCTGAAGTGCTCTAGAGGTAGACAATGAGAAAGATCAAAAAAGGTGACGAAATAGTCGTCACAGCCGGTAAAGATAAAGGTAAGCGTGGAACTATTCTGCGTGTGGTGGATGATAAGCGTATCGTCGTTGAAAACGTCAATATTGCTAAAAAACATCAAAAGCCGAATCCTAATCTCGGCGTTGCTGGTGGAATCGTGAATATTGAGATGCCTTTGGCTGTCTCCAATGTCATGTTATTTAACCCGGCAACAGGTAAGGGTGATCGCGTAGGATTTAAGATCCTTGAAGACGGTCGTAAGGTTCGTTTTTTCAAGTCTAACGACGAAGTCGTAGACTCGTAATTCAGGTAAGAACGATGGCGAGATTGCAAGAATTCTACCGTGATACTGTAGTTAAACAGTTGCAAGACCAGTTTAAGTACAAAAGTGTTATGGAAGTACCGCGAATTACCAAGATTACCCTGAATATGGGCCTTGGTGAGGCGATCGGTGACAAGAAAATTATTGAACGCGCAGTGGCAGACATGGTGTTGATCTCTGGTCAGAAGCCTGTAGTTAATAATGCCCGCAAATCAGTCGCTGGATTTAAGGTTCGTGAAGGTTGGCCTATAGGTTGTAAGGTTACTTTACGTAGCCAACGTATGTACGAATTTATGGATCGCTTGGTTAGTATTGCCATCCCGCGTATACGTGACTTCCGTGGTCTTAATCCTAAGTCTTTCGATGGTCGTGGTAACTATAGTATGGGTGTTCGTGAACAGATCATCTTTCCAGAGATCGACTACGACAAAATCGATGCTATCCGTGGTATGGACATTACCATTACAACTACTGCCAAAAGTGATGAGGAAGGTCGCGCCCTGTTAAAGGCGTTTAACTTCCCGCTTAAGGGTTGAGGAAAGAGTTATGGCAAAGCAGAGTATGATTAACCGTGAGAACAAGCGAGCTAAAATGGTAGCGAAGTATGCTACTAAGCGCGCCGAACTTAAGGCGATAATCAAAAATCAAGCCAGTAGTGATGAGGCGCGTGAAGAAGCGCAAATCAAACTACAAAAAATGCCTCGTGATGCTAGCCCTGTGCGCCAGCAGAATCGTTGCGCCTTGACCGGACGACCTCACGGTTTTTACCGTAAGTTTGGACTTGGTCGTAATAAGCTGCGCGAGCATGTAATGCAGGGTGACGTGCCTGGTGTTCATAAGGCCAGCTGGTAAGAATTTAGGAGTAGCTCCGAATGAGTATGAGTGATCCCATTGCTGACATGCTTACCCGCATCCGTAACGGACTGGGCGCAGGAAAGTCAGAAGTTGTAATGCCTTCTTCCAAATTAAAAGTGGCTATTGCCAACGTTTTAAAGGATGAAGGTTATATTGCAGGTATTGCCGTAGAAGGTGATGTTAAGCCTGTAATGAAGGTTACACTGAAGTATTTTCAGGGTAAGCCTGTAATCGAAATGATCAAGCGTGTGAGTCGTCCTGGTCTGCGTCAGTTTAAGGGTCGTGATGAACTGCCTAAAGTTAGCGCCGGGTTGGGTATTGCCATTGTCTCTACACCCAAGGGTGTGATGAGCGATCGAGCAGCTCGTAAAGCAGGTGTTGGCGGCGAAGTAGTCTGCTACGTCTTTTAATAGGTGGGAACAATGGCTAGAGCAGAGAAGAATCCAGTCGATATTCCTTCTGGTGTTGAAGTTAGTATCAACGGCCAGAATGTTTCTGTTAAGGGCACCAAAGGTGTTCTGGAACAGGCAATTAATGATGCTGTCGGCATCACCGCAGAAGATAATCTTGTTAAGTTCATGGCTCGCCGTGCAGACAAGAACTCTAAAGCGCAAACCGGTACAGCACGCTCCTTGATTCGCAACATGATTATTGGTGTGAGTGAAGGTTTTGAGAAGAAGTTGACACTGATAGGTGTTGGTTACCGTGCCCAGGCGCAAGGCAACAAGCTGAGTCTGTCACTAGGCTTCTCTCATCCTGTGGATTACGCAGTACCTACTGGTATTTCTGTTGAGACCCCCAGCCAGACTGAAATTGTGGTTAAGGGTATCGATAAGCAAATAGTTGGTCAGGTTGCAGCAGAAATTCGTGCATATCGTCCACCAGAGCCCTACAAGGGTAAGGGTGTTCGTTACTCAGATGAGCACGTTGTCCGCAAAGAAGCCAAGAAGAAGTAAGGTCGAGATATGGATAAGAAGCAAAGCCGTTTACGTCGGGCACGTCGCACCAGAGCCAAGATTTCTGAGCTCCGCATGGCACGCCTCACTGTACACCGTACACCACGCCATATATATGCTCAGGTTATTGCCGAAGATGGCAATAAGGTTGTAGCAGCGATCTCCACAGTGCAAGGTGAGATGCGTGGAAGTGTTAAATACACCGGTAACTCTGATGCTGCGGCAGCGGTAGGCAAGGCAATCGCAGAACAGGCTAAGGCAGCAGGGATTACCCGCGTTGCATTTGACCGTTCCGGATTCAAATATCATGGTCGTATCAAGGCGCTGGCTGATGCCGCGCGTGAAAACGGCCTGGAATTCTAGAGGTTTAGACCATGGCGGGATTTGAAAACGAAAAAAGCAGTGATGGCCTGCAAGAGCGCCTGGTAACTGTTAATCGTGTTGCCAAAGTTGTTAAAGGCGGACGTATCTTCAGCTTTACCGCTCTGACTGTTGTTGGTGATGGCAATGGTAAGGTTGGTTTTGGTTATGGTAAGGCTCGTGAAGTACCTGCCGCCATTGCCAAGGCAATGGAACAAGCACGCAAGAATATGATCTCAGTACCATTGGTTGAAGGTACTCTGCAGTACCCAATTACTTCAACGCATGGCGCTGCGAAGGTGTTCATGCAGCCAGCTTCAGCAGGTACTGGTGTAATTGCCGGTGGTGCCATGCGTGCATTGTTTGATGTATTGGGTATTCATAATGTACTGGCTAAGTGTATTGGCAGTAACAACCCAATCAACGTCGTACGCGCTACAATGAATGGCCTGATGAGTATGGCTTCTCCTGAAGACATCGCGGCCAAGCGTGGTAAGACCGTCGCTGAGATACTGGGGTAAATCATGGCCAACAAAACTGTTAAAGTTACATTGCTGCGTAGTGCGGCTCACAGGATTGCATCGCATCGAGCATGTGTTGCAGGCTTGGGTCTGCGACGCATACGCCACACTGTAGAAGTTGAGGATACTCCTTCTGTACGTGGCATGATTAATAAAGTCTCCTACATGTTAAAGGTAGAGGAAAACTAGCCATGCATCTGAATACCCTGAAGCCCGCAGAGGGCGCCAAAAAAGACCGTAAGCGCGTAGGTCGTGGTATCGGCTCTGGCACGGGTAAGACTGCAGGCCGTGGTCATAAAGGTCTGAAGTCTCGCAGTGGTGGTAGTGTTCGTCCCGGTTTCGAAGGCGGACAGATGCCATTGCAGCGTCGTCTGCCCAAGGTTGGTTTCTCTTCACGCTTAGCCAAGGTGACGGCAGAAATTCGCTTGCATGAGCTGGCCAAGATTGACGGTGACGTTGCAGATATTCAAAGCCTTCGCGCTGCAAACCTGATTAGCAACAATATATTACGAGCTAAAATCATTGACTCCGGTAAGGTCGAGCGTGCGGTAACCGTACGTGGTCTTGGTGTGACGAAAGGTGCTCGTGCTGCGATCGAAGCTGCTGGCGGCAAGATCGAAGAGTAGAAACAAAAAGAATAACAGGGTCTAAGGGGGCGTATTGTGGGAACGAGTCGAGCTGCAATGGCTGAGTCACTGTCTGGTGGCAAGCTAAGTGAACTAAAGCAGCGCATATTTTTTGTGCTCGGTGCCATAATTGTCTTCCGCATCGGTGCACATGTGCCTGTGCCAGGAATAGATCCTGTTGCTCTGGCTGCTCTTTTTGAAGAGCAAAAGGGCGGTCTGCTGGACATGATGAACATGTTTGGCGGTGGTGCCCTGGAGCGTTTGTCCCTGTTTGCTCTTGGTATCATGCCCTACATTTCTGCATCGATTATTATGCAGCTGATGACCAAGGTTTCTCCGAAAATGGAGCAGCTCAACAAGGAAGGGGGTAGTGGTCGTCGCAAGATCGCCCAATACACACGGATGGCGACCCTTGTCCTAGCAACCTTTCAGGCCTTGGCGATTACGTTTGGACTGGAAAAGATGGAAGCAGGTGGCGCGAAGATTGTTATCGAGGCCGATCTGATGTTTCGTATAACATCCGTATTGACGCTGGTAACCGGCACCATGTTCCTGATGTGGTTAGGTGAGCAGGTGACAGAGCGAGGCATAGGTAATGGTATATCCATAATTATCTTTGCTGGTATCGTTTCAGGTTTGCCATCTGCTTTAGCAGGAACCCTTGAGTTATCACGTACAGGCAGCTTAAGCGCCGTACTGGTAATACTTTTATTAATTATTGCCGTGGCAGTAACGGCCTTCGTAGTGTTTGTAGAAAGAGGGCAACGACGGATCACGGTGAATTACGCTCAGCGACAACAGGGGCGTAAATTAATGGCTGCACAGAGTAGTCATTTGCCACTGAAGTTGAATATGGCAGGTGTTATTCCCCCCATATTTGCTTCTAGTATTATTTTGTTTCCGGCTACCATTGCTGGTTGGTTTGGAAACGCAGAAGGAATGAGATGGTTGTCTGATATCTCTACACTGATGCAACCTGGCCAGCCTGTATATGTAATGATGTACGCCTTGGCTATTTTATTCTTCACCTTCTTCTATACGGCGTTGATGTTTAACCCGAAGGAGACGGCGGATAATTTGAAGAAATCTGGCGCGTTTATTCCCGGCATACGTCCTGGTGAACAAACCGCCAAATATGTAGACGGTGTTTTGTCCAAGTTGACTTTGGCTGGCGCTATCTACATTACAGCAGTGTGTTTGCTGCCAGAGTTCCTGATTGTGGCCTGGAACGTACCGTTTTATTTCGGTGGTACCTCACTATTGATTATTGTTGTCGTAGTGATGGACTTCATGGCCCAAATCCAGGCTCATCTGATGTCTCATCAGTATGAAGGCCTGATGAAAAAGGCTAACCTGCGTGGTCAGGGTCGCGGCCGTTAACAGTTTTAGTTTGAGGATTAGGTCATGAAAGTACGTGCATCTGTAAAAAAGATTTGCCGTAACTGCAAAATCATCCGTCGCAATGGTAGCGTTCGTGTGATTTGTAAAGAGGCTCGCCACAAGCAGCGTCAGGGTTAATCCCAACCTTAGGGATTTTTGCTGCTCCAACTTGATTTTGGAGCGAGATACAGGTAAATTTGCGTGTTTCGTGCTCAGCAGAGCACAAACAGTATATTTTTGTTGGGAGAGTGGCTAAATGGCCCGTATTGCTGGTGTAAATGTTCCGGATCAGAAGCATGCTGTCATTGCTCTGACTGCAATCTACGGTGTCGGACGTACCCGCGCGCAGAAAATCTGTGCTGCGACTGGTATTGCGCCCGATGCAAAAGTTCGCGATCTGACTGAAGAACAGTTAGAAGCGCTACGTGGCGAGTGTGGCAAGTATACCCTTGAGGGTGACTTGCGTCGTGAACTGACTATGAACATCAAGCGTTTGATGGACCTTGGTACTTTTCGTGGCATCCGTCATCGTCGAGGCTTGCCAGTACGTGGTCAACGCACCCGTACTAATGCTCGTACCCGTAAGGGTCCGCGCAAGCCAATCCGTAAATAATTTTGAGGCTTAGTTAAGTCATGGCAAAACCGACTGCCCGTAAGACCAAAAAGGTCAAAAAGAATGTTGTAGATGGTGTTGCACACGTGCACGCATCTTTCAACAATACCATTATTACTATCTCTGACCGTCAAGGTAACGCCCTGTGTTGGGCAACCGCTGGTGGTTCAGGCTTCCGTGGTTCTCGTAAGAGTACACCATTTGCTGCCCAGGTGGCTGCAGAGCGTTGTGGTACTGTTGCGATGGAATACGGTATGAAGAATGTAGAAGTATGGGTTAAAGGCCCGGGTCCTGGTCGTGAATCTGCTGTGCGCGCCTTGAATAATATCGGTCTTAAAGTTACCAACATTGCCGATGTTACCCCTATTCCCCATAACGGCTGCCGTCCGCCTAAAAAGCGCCGCGTTTAATTCGGAGTGACCTGAAGTGGCTAGATACATAGGTTCTAAATGTCGTCAGTGTCGTCGTGAAGGCGAAAAACTGTTCCTTAAAGGCGACAAGTGCTACACCAGTAAGTGTGCAATGGAAAATCGTCCTTTTCCTCCCGGTCAGCACGGCCAACGCCGTACTCGTATGAGTGACTATGCCATGCAGTTGCGTGAGAAGCAGAAGCTTCGACGCATCTACGGCATCTTGGAAAAGCAGTTCCGTCTTTATTACAAAGAAGCGGATCGTATTAAGGGTTCTACCGGTGAAAACCTGCTGAGCCTGCTGGAAGGTCGTCTGGACAATGTGGTATACCGCATGGGCTTCGCTGCTTCACGTTCAGAAGCTCGCCAGCTGGTTCGTCACAACGGCATCACCTTGGGTGGCCGCAAGATGAATATCCCCTCTCATCAGGTTAAGCCTGGTGATGTGATTGGCGTAGCCGATAAGGCAAAAGAACAACTGCGTATCAAGGCTGCCAGTGATAGCCAAGAGCAACGTGGTTTTGCCGAATGGCTTGATGTTGATGCCAAGAAGAAGGAAGGTGTCTTCAAGTCACGTCCAGAGCGCAGTGAACTGCCTGCTAGCTATAAAGAGCATCTGGTCGTCGAACTTTACTCCAAGTAATTTATATACTTCGAGTAAAGCTAATCACTCTGGTAAGGAAGAGGTTAATACATGTCGAGTTCAGCAGCTGATTTTTTGAAGCCACGTCTGGTTGACATTCAAGAGATTAATCCGCGTCACGCTAAAATTACTCTGGAACCACTTGAACGTGGTTTTGGACATACTTTAGGTAACGCATTGCGCCGTATCCTGCTCTCATCCATGTATGGATGTGCAGTGGTAGAAGCTGAGATAGAAGGCGTTTTACATGAGTACACCACGGTTGATGGTGTGCAAGAAGATGTTATCGATATCTTGCTGAACCTAAAAGGCCTGGCCATCAAGATGGAAGGTCAGGATCAGGCAACCCTTACGATTAAAAAGAAGGGCCCTGGCATTGTTACGGCTGCAGATATCCAATTGACGTCTGACATTGAAGTATTGAATCCTGACCACGTTATTGCTCACCTGACCGATAATGCTGAGCTTAATATGACTCTTTGGGTTAAGCGTGGTCGTGGTTATCAGCCTTCCAATTTGCGAGTGCTGGAAGAAGGTGAAGAACTTCCTGTTGGTCGTTTACAGCTAGATGCCACTTTCAGTCCTGTTTATCGCATCTCCTACAATGTAGAGAATGCGCGCGTAGAACAGCGTACTGATTTGGATAAGCTGGTTATAGATTTGGAAACCAATGGTACTATCGATCCCGAGAATGCCATTCGTGCCGCAGCTACAATCTTGCAGGATCAACTCTCCTCGTTTGTAGAGTTGAAGACACAGCAGGATGTTGAGGAAGAAGAAGAGAAGGTTGAATTTGACCCTATCCTGCTTCGTCCGATAGATGATTTAGAGCTGACTGTACGTTCTGCCAACTGTTTGAAGGCTGAGCATATATATTACATCGGCGATTTGATTCAACGCACCGAGGTTGAGCTGCTTAAAACGCCTAACCTGGGTAAAAAGTCTCTCACTGAGATTAAGGATGTATTGGCTAGCCATGGACTGTCTTTGGGCATGCGCCTGGAAAACTGGCCACCAGCTAACCTTGGTGAGAAAAAGGAAAAGGTTTCCTTATTATAGGACCTTTCAGATTCAACTGATTTAAGGTAAGTACAATGCGACACCGTAAGTCTGGACGTCAACTGAACAGAAATAGCAGTCACCGTAAAGCGATGTTTAAAAACATGGCAAGCTCGCTGTTTCTTCATGAAGTAATTCGCACTACCTTGCCCAAGGCTAAGGAGCTGCGCCGTGTTGCAGAGCCTTTGATTACCATGGCAAAGGAAGACTCTGTTGCTAACCGCCGTTTGGCCTTTGCTCGTCTTCGTGATAGCGACATGGTAGCCAAACTGTTCAACGAACTTGGTAAGCGTTACCAGAGCCGTCCTGGTGGCTACCTTCGCATACTTAAATGCGGTTTGCGCACAGGTGACAAAGCTCCTATGGCTATCGTAGAGTTGGTAGATCGTCCTCAAGACGAGACTGAAGCTACGGAATCCTGATTTCGATAGCTTGACAGCTGTTCGTTGAGATACTAAAACCGGATACTCCCAGTGTCCGGTTTTTTTATACGTAATGATTGTACTTTTTACTGATTTTGGTCGCTCTGGTCCCTATCTAGCCCAAATGCAGGCGGTGCTTATACAACAGGCACCAGGCATACCTGTATTGGATCTGATGTCTAATGCACCCAAGTTTAACCCTTATGCTTCTTCATTATTGCTCGCAGCCTATGGCCATAGTTTCCCAGAAGGCACCGTATTTTTATGCGTTATAGACCCTGGCGTCGGTAGTGAGCGATTACCGATTGTGGTGAAAGCAGATGGTAAATTTTACGTAGGACCCGATAATGGACTGTTTGAACAAGTACTTAAACAATCCTCTACTACCATGGTCTGGCAGATCACCTACAGTCCGACTACCATAAGTAATACATTTCACGGTCGGGATATATTTGCGCCGGTTGCCGCCATGATTGCGTGTGGTGACAAGGTACCTGGGAATGTAATCTGCGTTGAGCAATTACGCTCGTCCCGAAATGAAAATCCGAATGATAAAAATCAACTCATTTATATTGATCATTATGGTAATTGCATAACCGGAATCTGTGCTGGCGAGCTCGAACACAGCAAATGTCTGTGCATCAATGACCATCGTATATCTTATGCCCGTTGTTTTTCGGAAGTAGAAGCCGGGGGTCTATTTTGGTATGAAAATTCCAGTAATTTGATAGAAATTGCGGTTAATTGTGGCGATGCCGCAGAAAATTTGGGGGTAAGGATAGGTAGTCGAGTAATACCATGCTAAGTTGAATACTTGCACCGAGCTCTGAAACGGATCTAGCATGCGGGATATGGAAATAATACGAAAAGGAGAATAGGAATGAAGTCTCAAGGGGATTCGTGTTCACAGCAAGAAGTCTCTTCCTATAGTCGTTCTGTATTTTCAGGTAAAAACGTTTCGGCGATGGATCGCTGGGTTGCATGCAAGTTAATGCAATTGATTGGAAATCCTGCATTACGCCTGAAACTCTGGAACAATGAAGAGTTAATGTCACCGCAAAAGGCCGTTGGTACACTGCATTTCCATGACCGCGGCTCACTATATCGCGTCATTACAAATCCAGATCTTCACTTTGGTGATCTCTATAGTGCCGGGCGTATTTCTATTGGCGGTAACCTCGTAGCTTCCATGGAAGAGGTATATCGTTCCATGCAACAGGTGAGTAAATCTAGTTTGATTGCTCAAGTTATTACAGCATGGCAAAAACGTCCTCGTACAAACTCCCTTAATGGTTCGCTTAATAATATTCATCATCACTATGATTTGGGTAATGAATTCTACGAATTATGGCTAGATAAAGAAGCCATGCAATATACCTGTGCCTATTATCCAGACGTCGAGGCCTCGCTTGAGGAGGCGCAAATTGCCAAAATGCATCATGTCTCTCGTAAGCTTCAATTAAAGCCTGGGGATGCCGTTGTAGAAGCGGGCTGTGGTTGGGGAGGGCTCGCGCGATTTATGGCGAAGCATTATGGCGTTACGGTTCGTTCATACAACATTTCTAAGGAGCAGGTTGCTTATGCAAGAAATAAGGCAAGGGAGCAGGGATTAGATTCACAGATAGAATATATCGAGGATGATTACCGTAATATTTCTGGTGAGTATGATGCCTTTGTTTCGGTAGGTATGTTGGAACATGTGGGTCAGCAACAATTTAAAGGCTTAGGCGGGGTTATAGATAAATGTCTTAAGTCAAATGGGCGTGGTCTTGTGCATTCAATTGGACGCAATAGTCCAAGGCTTATGAATGCCTGGATAGAAAAGCGGATCTTTCCGGGAGCCTACCCACCTAGTATCAAAGAGATGATGGATATTTTTGAACCCTATGACTTGTCGGTTCTGGATGTGGAAAATATGCGCTTACACTATGCCAAAACGTTAGAGCATTGGCTGCAACGGTTCGATGAGAATGATAAAAAAATAAGCCAAAGGTTTGACGAAAACTTCACTCGAGCATGGCGATTATATTTGGCTGGTTCTATCGCTGCATTTACAACGGGTGAGTTGCAATTGTTCCAGATTGTATTTAGTCGGCAGGAAAACAATCAGATTGCCTGGACCCGGTCACATCTGTATACACAGGACTAAACAATGACAACAGAGTGCGATGTGTTAATTGTCGGTGGTGGTCCTGCTGGTTCCTCTCTGGCTTGGGGACTGAGAAAGAGTGGCTTAAATATTCTGATTATTGATAAGCAATCTTTTCCACGTAATAAGGTCTGTGCCGGGTGGGTAACGCCTGAGGTTATGCAGATACTAGACGTTGATTTAGATGCTTATGCTCGTGAAAATGTACTTCAGTCTATAGATGGTTTTCTAACCAGTAGTCTGGGAGATAAAATGGTACATACCCATTACGATGATGTAGTTAGCTTTGGTATACGTCGCAGCGAGTTTGATCACTATCTTCTTAAGCGCTGTGCAGCTCCAGTTATTTACGGAAAGTCCTTCAAGAGTATGAAGCGAAGCGGTGATTCATGGCTGGTGAATGATGAAATCAAGACGCGCTTGATAATTGGTGCCGGCGGTCATTTTTGCCCAGTGTCCAGATTACTAGGAACAAAGAACGGAAAGAAAGACAGTATAGTCACCGCTCAGGAGATCGAGTTTGAATTAACAGAAGAACAACAGCAGAAGTGCTCACTTAAGGCCGAAGAACCAGAACTATATTTTTTGAAAGATCTAAGTGGTTATGCCTGGGCATTTAGAAAAGGGGAGTACATCAATATAGGTCTGGGTCGGGAGGACAATCACAAGCTTTCCGAGCATGTGCAGGATTTTGTCGAGCATCTGAAGAGAGAAGGCAAGCTTGGCTTTGACCTTCCAGATAGATTTAAAGGTCACGCCTATATTCTTCAAAATCAGTCGAGCAGAAAGATCATTGATGACGGCGTAATGTTAATCGGAGATGCAGTTGGTCTGGCTTATCCTCAAAGCGGGGAAGGCATACGGCCTGCCGTAGAGTCGGCCTTAATCGCTGCCGACGTCATCAAACACTGTGATGGTAAGTATGATTTAAGCTCATTAGCGGGATATCGTGACAGATTACATGCGCGTTTTGGTACACCAAATCCCAACAGGCGAAGCTGGATGCCACACCGTATTAAACAGGCACTTGCTCGCTTCTTGTTAGGTAATAAATGGTTTAGTCGTCGAGTTGTAATCGACCAGTGGTTTCTACAACGGAAGCAAGTCCCGTTGCAGATAGAATGATTCAGAAAGCATGCATAAAAACCCAGTCTTTTGACTGGTTTTTTTTGCTGAATTTTCAGCGATCTGGAATCGTTCAATATTAGCATTCAAATATGCAGTCAGAAAATGATATTGATGTTTATTGATCTGTCTCAAGGAAAAATACGGAGCTAGAGTTTAGGCTGCACGGCTTAAGTATGAAGATAAAACTTAACACACGTGGTAGCTCTATGTTGAAGAACCAGACCATTACAGAAAGTGAATATGAATATGATGAAAATATTTGCATGCAAAGTGTGACGGATCTTTATGGGCGTATTGTCGAAGTGAACGAGGACATGATCCAGATCAGTGGTTATAGTCGGGCTGAGCTGGTAGGCAGCTGTCACAATATCGTCAGGCACCCTGAAATGCCGGATGTTGCCTTCGAAGACCTGTGGAAAACATTACAGGCAGGTAATATTTGGAGGGGTATAGTAAAAAATCGATGTAAAAATGGTGATTATTTCTGGATAGATGAAACCATTACACCGGTTATTTCAAATGGAAAAGTGACGGGCTATCACTCGGTTCAGATCAAGCCCAGCCATCGACAAATTGCCATCGCCAACGGCTTATACAAGCATCTTCATCATTCCTATGGCTAGCTTATTTTTCCAACACCAGCTTTAAGTATCGTCCAGTGTGGGAGTCCGGATGGATAGCAACTTGTTCCGGGCTATCGGCAACCACCAGCATTCCTCCCTTGTCGCCACCCTCCGGTCCCATGTCCAGAATCCAATCGGCAGTCTTGATGACATCCAGATTGTGTTCGATCACAACGATGGTATTACCCCGATCACGCAGCTCGTGCAGTACCTTCAACAACTGTTTAATGTCATGAAAATGCAAACCGGTGGTTGGCTCATCCAGAATGTATAAAGTATTTCCGGTGTCACGTTTGGATAGCTCTCGCGATAGCTTGATACGTTGCGCCTCCCCCCCTGATAGGGTGGTGGCGCTCTGGCCCAGGTGGATATAGGAGAGACCCACATCCATCATGGTCTGTAGTTTACGGGCCAGGGCCGGAACCGCATCAAAAAAGCTGCGCGCATCCTCGACGGTCATTTCCAGCACCTCGTGTATGCTCTTGCCCTTGTAATGCACTTCCAGGGTCTCACGATTGTAGCGTTTGCCCTTGCAGACATCACAGGGGACGTAGATGTCTGGCAGGAAGTGCATCTCTACCTTGATCAGACCATCACCCTGGCAGGCCTCACAACGGCCACCCTTGACGTTAAAACTGAAGCGCCCCGGCTTGTAACCGCGAGCCCGAGCCTCTTGGGTGCCAGAGAAGATATCGCGTATGGGTGTAAACAGCCCGGTATAGGTGGCGGGGTTGGAGCGTGGTGTACGGCCGATAGGGCTTTGGTCGATATCGACCACCTTGTCGCACTGCTCTAGGCCAATAATCTCTGCGCAGGGGGCAGGGTCCATGCTGGCACCATTTAGCTCTACTGCGGCATGTTTATACAGGGTGTCGTTGATCAGGGTAGACTTGCCAGAGCCGGAGACGCCGGTAATGCAGGTCATCAGTCCCAGTGGGATGTCGACGTTCACACCCTTGAGATTGTTGCCACTGGCACCGCGCACTGAGAGCAGGCGTTTGCTGTCATAGGGAGTACGATGCGGTGGTATGGCAATGGATTCCTTACCCGACAGATATCTACCGGTGAGTGAGCGTTCATTGGCAATCACTTCTGCGGGCGTTCCCTGGGCGACGATTTCACCGCCATGCACGCCGGCACCCGGGCCGATGTCGACCACATAGTCAGCCTCCATAATCGCTTCTTCATCGTGCTCCACCACAATCACTGTGTTGCCCAGATCTCGCAGATGGATGAGTGTATCAAGCAGTCTGGTGTTGTCGCGCTGGTGTAAACCAATAGACGGCTCATCCAGTACATACATAACCCCAACCAGGCCGGCTCCAATCTGGCTGGCCAGACGAATACGCTGGGCCTCACCACCGGAGAGGGTATCGGCACTGCGATTCAGGGTCAGGTAATCAAGACCCACATTGACGAGGAACTGTAGACGATCACTCACCTCTTTTAGGATCTTACTGGCGATCTCACCACGTCGCCCTGGTAACACCAGATTGCTGAAGAATTCCTGCGCTCGTCCTACCGGCAGTGCGGTAACATCCGGAAGATTCTGCCCTGCAACGAATACATTACGTGAGGCCAGGTTAAGCCGTGTGCCATTACAATCGGGACAATGCTGCTGGCTCATGAATTTGGCCAGCTCTTCACGTACCACATTGGATTCCGTATCGCGAAAGCGGCGCTCCATGTTGGGAATCACCCCTTCGAAGGGCTGCTCCTTGGTGTAGGTGGCGCCACGGTCATTCAGGTAGGTAAAGGTAATGAAGTCATCACCACTACCGTAAAGGATCACATCACGGATCTTCTTTGCGAGTTTTTCAAATGGTTTGTCGATATCGAAGCCGTAGTGGTTCGCCAGCGAGGTGAGTAACTGGTAGTAGTAGGCATTGCGGCGATCCCAGCCACGTATCGCGCCTTCTGACAGACTGGACTCACTGTGGTGGACGACGCGTGAGGGGTCGAAGAACTGTTTTATGCCCAAACCGTCACAGGTGGGACAGGCGCCGGCGGGATTATTAAAGGAG
This sequence comes from Gammaproteobacteria bacterium, assembly GCA_029883105.1. Classification (GTDB taxonomy): domain Bacteria; phylum Pseudomonadota; class Gammaproteobacteria; order Thiohalospirales; family Thiohalospiraceae; genus JABURT01. Next base: position 6,683 of record JAOUJT010000012.1, on the reverse strand, counting down.
AAAATACGTGGTTCCAGTTCTGCCAGAGAGTAGCCACACTGCGAACAGGCAAACTTGGCGGAGAAGACGATGTCTGTTTTGGAGCCATCCATATAGGCGATGCGGCAGGTGCCGTCCGCCAGCTCTAGAGCGGTCTCCAATGAGTCTGCCAGACGTTGTTGTAAGTCTTCACGCACCTTGAAGCGGTCGACCACTACTTCTATGGTGTGTTTCTTCTTTTTTTCCAGGGCAGGAGCTTCATCCAACTCATATACCACACCATCGATGCGGGCACGCACATAGCCCTTGGCGCGCAATTCATCCAGCACCTGTACATATTCGCCTTTACGGTCCGAAACCAGCGGCGCCAATAACATCAGGCGGGTATCGCCCGGCAGTTCCATCACATGGTCTACCATCTGGCTAACGGTCTGAGCCTCAAGGGTAGTGCCATGCTCGGGACAGAGCGGTTCACCGGCACGGGCAAACAGCAGCCGCAGATAGTCATAGATCTCGGTCACAGTGCCCACCGTAGAGCGTGGATTGTGAGAGGTAGACTTTTGCTCAATGGAGATAGCCGGAGAGAGCCCTTCTATATGGTCCACATCGGGCTTCTCCATCATAGAGAGAAACTGACGTGCGTAGCTGGAGAGCGACTCTACGTAACGGCGCTGTCCTTCGGCGTAGATGGTATCAAACGCCAGCGAGGACTTGCCCGAACCGGAGAGACCGGTAATGACGATGAGCTTGCCTCTGGGTAGATCCAGATCGATGTCTTTGAGGTTGTGCGTACGTGCACCGCGAATTCGAATATGGTCCATTTAGGGTCTGATAACACTCATTTTGATTAACATTTACAGGCCCTAATTCAAGCCCGCGAAGGAACCTGCTACTATACGATGCTTTCATGTTCCCAGGCAAAGACAGACTGAAAACTTGTTATGAATCCAGAGCAAATGACACACACTGAGCGCAGGGCCGCCTCGTCGCTGGCTGGAATATACAGTCTGCGTATGCTGGGCCTGTTTATGATCCTGCCGGTATTCGCACTCTATGCGGAGAACCTGGAGGGTGCTAGTCCAGCTCTGATCGGACTTGCCATCGGTATCTACGGCCTTACCCAAGGCCTGTTTCAAATCCCCTTCGGTATGCTTTCCGACCGCCTGGGCCGCAAACCGGTGATCGCGGCAGGCTTGGTACTGTTTGCCCTCGGTAGCGTGATGGCGGCGTTAGCGGATGATATATACGGGGTGATCGCCGGACGCGCCTTGCAAGGCAGTGGCGCAATTGCGGCTGCGATCATGGCCCTGGCTGCAGACCTTACCCGTGAGGAACACCGGGTCAAGATCATGGCGGTGATCGGCATGAGCATCGGTGCCTCGTTCTCGGTCGCCATGGTGATGGGGCCTGTGTTGGATAAGTGGGTCGGAGTAAGTGGTATCTTCTGGCTTACCTCGGTGCTGGCGATCCTCGGTATCGCTGTGTTGTACCTACGAGTGCCCACCCCGGTATTGAGTCGTGTGCACCGAGATGCGCAGACGGTGCCTGCGCAACTGCATGAGGTGATAAGGGATGGTCAGCTGCTGCGTTTGGATTTCGGCATCTTTGTCCTGCATCTGGTGCTGACGTCGGTGTTTGTTGTGGTACCACTAATGCTACGAACCGAGGGATTGTCCAGTGACCGTCACTGGTTGGTCTACTTGCCGGTAATGCTGTTGGCCATCACCTTTATGTTGCCGTTTATCATTCTCGCGGAGAAAAAGCGCCGTATGAAGCAGGTCTTTGTGGGGGCGATAGCGGTATTGGTGGTGGCGATCGCAACCTTAAGTCTGTCTGCCGGCTCATTGTTGACCATCGTTGTAGCCCTGTGGCTCTATTTCACAGCGTTCAATCTATTAGAAGCGAGTCTACCTTCATTGATCTCGAAGGTGGCACCAGCACAGAGCAAGGGCACCGCCATGGGGGTCTATTCCAGTGCTCAGTTCCTGGGGGTCTTTGTTGGCGGCGTTGTCGGTGGGGTCTTACATGGTAGTTACGGATCCCATGGTGTATTTTTGTTCGATATTGCTATGCTGTTGATTTGGTTGTTCCTCGCCAGTACTATGCGCCACCCGCGTTATTTGGCCAGTTATATTCTACGCGTAGGCGAGCTGGATCCGACCGCTGCCCGGGAACTAAACCTACAACTGACATCGGTACGCGGGGTGGCGGAGGCGGTGATCATGGTGGAAGAAGGGTTGGCCTATCTAAAGGTCGACAGCAAGGCCTTGGATCGAGACGCACTACATCGATTTAGCATAGAAGAGGGTGTATAGTGAGCGAAAAATTCAGTGCCGAAAGGAGACAATACGATGGCGAGTAGAGGAATCAACAAGGTAATCCTGGTCGGTAATCTGGGTAAAGATCCAGAGGTACGTTATATGCCTAATGGCAATGCGGTCGCCAACCTGACTCTCGCCACCTCCGAATCCTGGAAGGACAAAAATACCGGCCAGCAGCAGGACAAGACCGAGTGGCATCGCATTGTGATGTTCCGCCGTCTGGCAGAGATAGCTGGCGAATACCTGAAGAAGGGTTCGCAGATCTATATCGAGGGTAAACTTCAAACCCGTAAATGGCAGGATCAAAGCGGCCAGGACCGATACACTACCGAGATCGTCGCCGATGAGCTACAGATGCTGGGTAGTAGAGCCTCAAGTGGTGGTGGCAGTGCCGAGTACAGTCAGGAACAGCCCTCCTACGGTGGTGGACAACCACAGCAATCGGCTCCACAGCAGCAACAGGCCCCACAGCAGCAACAGGCCCCGCAGCAGCAGGCGCCGCAGCAACAACAGGCCCCCGCCAGTGCCGGCTTTGATGATTTCGATGATGATATACCCTTCTAGGGCACATGTTGCCTAGCCTAATCTAATATTAAATAAGCCCTTGTTATCAAGGGCTTATTTGTTTTGTCGCATCAGAATCCGCCAAATAAATACACTTATAATTCTTGAGTTCAATAATATGGAATTATTAATCCATAGAAAAATTCTATTGTGTGTATATGCACAACTTATGTATATTAGGAAAATCTTATATAGGCGTTATTAGGAATCTAGAACATGAAAGAACGAGTCATTATCGATGTACGTGAGCGTGACGAATTTGATGCAGCCCATGTAGAAGGGGCCATCAATGTACCGCTGTCCTCATTTACCAGTACCGCTCCGAACGTACTAAAGCAACTGCGCGAAAAAGATGTAAGCATTATGTGCTACTCCGGTAAGCGTGCTGAAAATGCCTATCAGTTATCACAGGGCTTTGGTTATTCCCAGTCTGCGGATTACAAGATTTGTCCTGGCGGTATCAAGGCCTGGATGGAAGAGGGCAAGCCAGTGGTAGATACCGGTAAGAAATCTACCATGACCCTGATGCGTCAAACCCAGTTGGTTATGGGTACTATGGTAATGGTGTTCTCTGCATTGAGCCTGATGGTGGATCCTAACTTTGGTATTCTGGCCGCAGGTATGGGCATCGGTATGATGTTTGCCGGTGCTACCGGTAATTGCGCCATGGCCAATGCGGTAGCGATTATGCCCTGGAACAAAGCGTAATACATTGTTTTATATGGGAAGATTATAACTGTTAAGTACTTGTAAAATATAATAACCTTGCAAGCCACTAAGGCTTGACAGCATTAGAAAGTGCTTATACACTGTTCCCATCCTAAGGCCATGAAGCAAACCTTCATGGCCTTTTATTGACATTCAAGTGTGCACATACACACGCTCATAAACTAACGTAGTCTGTGAGTATCTGCATGTACACAAAACATATATGGAGTATATGGTTATGCAAATTTCTTGTCCTGAAGCGCGTCAGATGATCAGTCAGGGTGCTCAGTTGGTCGATGTACGTAGCCCTGCAGAGCATGCCGGTGGTGCTGTACCTGGTGCACGCAACATCCCTGTACAAGCTCTGGGTGGTCATATTGGTTCACTGGACCCTGACCGTCCGGTCATCGTTTATTGTGCCAGCGGCGGTCGTAGTGCTATGGCTTCCAGCATGCTGAAGAGTGCCGGTTTCGGTAATGTGCGTGACCTGGGTGGCATCAACAACTACTTCACCTGTTCATAAGCAGCAAGTAATCCATTTGCTTGTGTATAAAGAAATTTAAGATTTAGGAGAATTTTTATGATCTTCCGTCAACTGTTTGATAAAGATACCAGCACCTACACTTATCTGATCGCCGATGAGGTTTCAAAGGAAGCGGCACTGATCGATACCGTTCGTGAGCAGATTGATCGTGATGTTAAGGTGATCGAAGACCTTGGTCTGACACTGAAGTATGCCATCGAAACACATGTTCACGCTGACCATGTAACTGGTGCCGGATCACTGCGACAAGTGCTGCCTTCAACTCAGGTTGTGGTTCATGCCGCTTCCGAAGCCGAGTGTGCCGACATTCTGATTAATGACGGTGACGTGCTGAAAGTAGGTGATATCGAGATCAAGGCCCTGTACACCCCTGGTCATACCAACACTTGTACCAGCTATCAGGTAGACGATATGTTGTTTACGGGTGATGCTCTATTGATTGGTGGCTGTGGTCGTACTGATTTCCAGGCTGGTGATGCAGCGCAGTTGTTCGACTCCATCCATGAAAAGTTTTTCACCAATCCTGATAGCACCAAGGTATATCCTGGCCACGACTACAATGGTCTGACCATGTCGACCATCGGTGAAGAGAAGGCCAACAATCCTCGTCTGGGCAACAACAAGCCTAAGACGGATTTTGTTGATCTGATGGATGGCCTGAAGCTGGATATGCCTAAGCGTATCAAAGAGTCTGTACCAGGCAACATGAAGTGTGGTCTGGCTGCATAAGTCAGTAAAGATTTATCGTTTGTTTTCCTCCTCTTGTTAGACGATTGTAGGGCCGCTCTTAGCGGCCCTTTTTTTTGCGTACATGGATGTACGCATGCCGGAGGTCATGGATAGCCGAGAAGGTATTGGTAGGTGCAGTACCCAATTTAATGAGTGCTTATACCCTAAAGGGCACAGGTACCCTAAAGGGCACAGGTACCCTAAAGGGCACAGGTACCCTAAAAGGCGTTAGCCCGAGTAGGGTATAGCAGACTCCACTACGGGAATTGCCAGGGAACAAATGCCTTAAGACTAAAACGAAACCGTGATTGCAAGACTTCGCAGAACTCGCAATACTGTAAAGAGTATTGTCAGAGGGATAGCGCAGAAGGATGAAACTCTATCTGAAAAACATGGTGTGTGACCGCTGTACACTGGTGGTACAAAATCTGTTGAAAGAGCTGTTGCTGACGCCGGTATCCGTTCAGCTTGGCGAGGTAGATTTTGGTGATACGGTACTAGATGGTGAACAGCTGGAGAGTTTTCGCCTGCGTGTCGAGGCTCTGGGTTTTGAGCTGATGAATGATAAAAAAAGTCAGTTGATCGAGGCGATCAAAAAGCAGCTCATCCTGTTTGTCCACTCAGAGGATGAGATGGAGAAGCGAAAACTTTCGGTTTACCTCAGCCAGTCCCTCTATCACGACTACAATTATCTGAGTCACCTGTTCTCTTCGGTGGAAGGAGTGACCATCGAGCAGTATCTCATCAATCAGAAGATCGAGCGGGCCAAGGAGCTGCTGGTCTACGATGAGCTGAACCTGACCGAAATCGCCCATCGTCTGGGTTATAGCAGTGTTGCCCATCTGAGCCGACAGTTTAAGAAGATCACAGGCATGACACCGACAACCTTTAAGCAGCTACGTGACCCAGCGCAACGCCAGTCACTGGACAAGGTATAAGAAGGCATAATTCTGCAATCATTACGCAGAATTTTGTAACATCCGAACAGACCATCTGCGCTATCCTGCACATTGTCTACAAAAATCTATATTTGTGCGGTGCAGGCACCGACACAAGGTAAAACGGGAGCAAGATCCAAATGAGTGAACCAATCCGTCTGTCCGTCTCCGGTATGAGCTGTGCCGGTTGTGTTGGTGCCGTGGAGGATGCCCTGCGTGGTGTCGATGGTGTCACCGAGGCTAATGTGAACTTCGCCGAACATACCGCTCTGGTTACAGGTTCGATGAGCGCCCAACAACTGATCGATGCGGTGAAAAGCGCCGGTTACGATGCTGCGGAGCTAAAGGGTGCCGAGGACGAAGCTGAGAAAGAGATCGCAGAGATGGCCTATTATCGGCAGCTGTTGAAGAAGGCGCTGGTGGCAGGACTACTTGGCGGACCACTGATGGCCTTGGGTATGGGCGGTTTATTGCCCGCACTGGATTCCCTCAACGCGCAGATATTTTGGTTCGCCATTGGCCTGTTAACTCTTGGGGTGATGATCTATTCCGGAGGGCATTTTTATACTGGAGCCTGGAAGTCTGCTAAGAATCACAATGCCAATATGGACACCCTCATCGCCCTGGGTACCGGGGCTGCATGGATATATTCCATGATCATCGCCGCCTTTCCGAATTTTGTACCATCGCTGGCCCAGCATGCCTACTTTGAGGCGGCGGCGATCATCATTGCCCTGATCAATTTTGGTTCGGCGCTAGAGATGAAGGCGCGCGGCAAGACCTCCGAGGCGATCAAACGCCTGATCGGTCTGCAACCCAAGACCGCCCGTGTGGTACGTGATGGGGTAGAGCAGGATATCGCCATCGAGGATGTGGGTCTGGAAGAGACACTACGTGTGC
>JAOUJT010000027.1 GCA_029883105.1 Gammaproteobacteria bacterium | reverse complement strand
CGTGAAGACCTGCTCCAGCAAGTTGCGCAAGCCCATAGCAGCCACTATGCCCACCCGCAGTGGATCATTAGCGCGCTAAAAAAGAGTTGGCCACAACACTGGAGCGCCATCCTTGAGGCCAATAACGTCTACCCGCCCTTCACCCTACGCTGCAATGCTCGTCAAGTGCAGCGGGATGACTATCTGCAACAGCTGGAAGAGGTTGAACTGTCGGCCACCACCACCGCACACACCGAACAAGGCATCACCCTGGAGCAGGCCTGTCCGGTCGAACGCCTACCGGGATTTGACCAGGGCAGAGCCTCGGTACAGGACGGTGCCGCACAACTGGCAGCGCAGTTACTGGATGCACAGGCCGGAGAGCGGGTACTGGATGCCTGTGCCGCACCGGGTGGAAAACTGGCTCACATCCTCGAGCGCCAGCCCGATTGCCAGGTGATCGCCGTAGACATCGATGCCCACCGGGTCGAACGCATAGAGCAAAACCTAAACCGTCTACAATTATCCGCCAAGGTGGTCACCGCCGATGTGGCGGCCACCGAGCAATGGTGGGATGGAGAGGCTTTTGATCGCATCCTGCTGGATGCCCCCTGTTCCGCCACCGGCGTGATCCGCCGTCACCCCGACATCAAACAGCTACGCCGGGCGGAAGACATCGCACAACTGGCCGACTTGCAGGCCAAGATCCTTGATGCCCTTTGGGCAACCCTTAAATCCGGTGGCCAAATGGTCTACGCCACCTGCTCCATCATGGCAGAGGAAAATCACCTGCAGATGTCCCAGTTTCTGCTGCGACACAAAGATGCCCGTGAGCTGCCGCTTGAGGTAACATGGGGTCACGCCTGTGAAGTGGGACGACAGATTCTGCCAGGCGAGGACGGGATGGATGGCTTCTACTACGCAATACTACACAAGACCTGAACAACGACGCTTCTTGCCGTTACTATTGCCATGCCTGTTATTGATCTATCCCGTAACAGGACAGACAGAGGAGCCCCCCCCCTTTAGCGTCCGTAGCATCAGCGTCAACCGCAGCCAGCAAGACTACCTGCTAGACTCTATTGTGGATTTTAATCTCAACGAGACCGTATTGAACGCCCTGCACAATGGTGTCTCCTTAACCCTGGTGATGCAGATGCAGCTCTACCGGGAACGTAAATGGTTGTGGGACAAAAACGTTAGTGATATCACCCGCCGCTTTAGCCTGCGTTACTTCGCCCTCTCACAGCTCTATCTGCTGACCGACCTGGAAAGCCAAGACCGCCACAGCTTTGTTACCCTTGGTGCTGCGCTCTATCACCTGGGCCATATGCAGACCCCGCTGGCACCACTGCATGAGATCATGGCGGGTCAATCTCATTATCTGCGCATGCAAACACTCCTGGACATCGAATCACTGCCAGCCTCTCTGCGCCCACTGGCCTACCTATCCTCACATTGGCGCCTGAAGAGTAAGTGGAAACAATGGCCTATCGAGATTTAAGCCAGCGACTGCTGGCCATTCTGAACGGTCCACGCCTGTTGGTGTTGGCGCTGCTACTATTGTTGTCCTCTCTTTATCTGATGAGTGGTGTGACCGAAGGCTCAGCTACCTTCAGCCAACTCTATGTGGTGCTGCTGGCACTGAATGTTCTGGCCCTGTTGATCCTGTTGGGGCTGATCGTCACCAACCTGTCTCGACTATTAAGCCAGTACCGCCAAAACAGCCCTGGCTCACGCATGACCCTGCGCCTGGTGGTGATGTTTGTGGTGCTCTCTATCGCCCCCGTCACTGTGGTCTACTACTTCTCCCTAGACTTTCTGCATCGCGGCATCGACAGTTGGTTTGATGTGAAAGTGGAACAGGCACTGGAGGATTCTCTCGAATTATCGCGTAACGCCCTCGATGTACGTACCCGTGAACTGGTACGGCTCACCGAACAACTGGCCAGTGAATTGAGCCTGGATGCCAACAGCCTCAATGCCCTGAGCCTAAACACCATGCGTGAACGTACCGAGGCCACCGAGCTGGCCCTGTTCGACAGTAAGGGCCACATCCTGGTCACCAGTTTCAGTGCCAGCAGCAAGCTGGTCCCCAGCCTGTTAAATGATGCCATGCGTATGCGCTTGAATCAGGGTGAAACCTATATTGGCCTGGATCCCTTCCACTACGATAATCTGCATATGCGTGTGGCGATGCCGTTTCAGACCAATAAACAACTGGCGGATCACCACATCCTGCAGGCCATGTTCCCCCTCCCAGCCCACATGAGTACCCTGGCGGAGAACGTGCAGCAGGCCTACACCCAATACAAAGAGTTGGCCTATCTACGTCAGCCGCTGAAATACACCTTTACCCTCACCCTGTCGCTGGTGCTGATGCTGACGATCCTATCTGCGGTACTGGCGGCCTTCTTTTATGCCCGCCGCCTGGTGGCACCGATCCGCGAACTGGCAGAGGGCACCCGCGCTGTGGCCGATGGTGAATACGGCAAACTACTGACCCGCACCCATGACGACGAACTGGGATTTCTGGTTAGCTCATTTAACGAAATGACCCGTCGTCTGGCCCAGGCCCGTGACGAGGCCCGCGACAGCCAGGAACGTCTGCAGGAACAACACGCCTATCTGCAAACCCTGCTGGCACGCCTCACCTCCGGGGTTATTACCATCGATGGCGAGGGCATTATTCATACCGCCAATGATGCCGCTAACACCATTCTCGGTGCCGATCTGGAACGTATGATCGGCCGCCATGTAGAAGGTATGGTGCGCCAATCACCGCATCTTCAGAACTTCGTTGATGCCCTGATCCCACACATGAAGACCGCTCGTGCAGAATGGCGCGAAGAGATCACCCTGTTCCGCAGCGAGGGTCGTCGCAACCTGTTTTGCAGTGGCTCGCCGCTACCTCCGGCCAGTGGCCAAACTCAGGGGCAGGTTATTGTTTTTGATGACATTACCAAACTACTACAGGCACAGAAGGATGCCGCCTGGGGCGAGGTGGCCCGTCGCCTGGCGCATGAGATCAAAAATCCTCTAACGCCAATACAGCTGTCTGCTGAGCGCTTGCGGCATAAATACATCGATACCATGTCACCGAAGGATGCGGAGGTGTTGGATCGTTCCACTCACACCATCGTGCAACAGGTGGAGACCTTAAAGGAGATGGTTAAGGCCTTCTCCGAGTATGCCCGTACCCCCAAGCTGGTACTCAGTTCGGTAGATCTGAATAGCATGATCAACGAGGTGCTGGATCTCTACCGTGGACAAGCGGGCCTAAGCATCCTCACCACCTTGGATGACAAGGCACCATATATAGAGGCCGATGCCGGCCGTATCCGACAGTTGCTGCTAAATCTGGTGAAGAACGCACTGGAAGCCGGGGATCAAAGCGATCTACGACTACAAGTCAGTACCCGTTGCCTACAAGAGGATGCGTGCCCCTCGGTGGAACTGTGCGTCAATGACAATGGCTCCGGCATCGAACGCGACATGCAAGCACAGATCTTCGATCCCTATGTCACCACCAAACCCAAAGGCAGTGGCCTGGGTCTGGCCATCGTAAAAAAGATCGTCGAAGAGCATGGTGGTCAGATCCATGTAAAGAATGCTCCCCAGGGTGGCGCAAGCTTCGTTATCCTCTTACCCGTCATCAATGCCCAGGTGGTACCCTTGAACAACCCGCATAAAGAGAAACAGGCATGAGTGCCCCCTACATACTGGTTGTGGACGATGAACCAGATATCCGTAATCTGGTGCAGGAAATCCTGGTAGATGAGGGCTATGAGGTCGATGTAGCAGAAAACGGTGCCCAGGCCCGCCAGGCCCGAGATCGACGCACCCCGGATCTGGTGCTACTGGATGTATGGATGCCGGATGAGGATGGCGTCAGCCTACTGCGTGAATGGATGCAACATGGCCATAACGACATGCCGGTGATCATGCTCTCCGGCCACGCCACCGTGGAAACCGCCGTTGAGGCTACCCGCCTGGGTGCCTACGATTTTGTCGAAAAGCCTCTCTCTCTTTCCAAGTTATTGCTGACGGTTGAGCAGGCACTGGAAGATGGGCGCCAACAACGTAACGCCACGGCACTGCATCGCTACAGCATCACCGAAGATGAACCCGTGGGCAAAAGCCAGGCCATTCAGGAACTCAAGCAACAGCTAAGTACTATCGCCGAACACGCCTCCTGTCTGTTGATGCTTGGCGAGTCCGGCAGTGGTAAGCGCATCTTCTCACGTTACCTGCACGCCACCTGTCAGCGCTGCGAGGGCCCGCTCATCAACGTCGGCGTGGCCACCATCAGCCCGGACCATTCCGACGTGGAATTATTTGGTCGCGAGCGGGGTGAAGAGATCCAGCCTGGTCTGTTAGAACAAGCTACCGGTGGTACCCTGTTTCTGGAAGACATCGGCGATATGGACATGGTGACCCAGGGGCGTTTATTGAGTGCCTTGCAGACCCGCCAATATATACGCGTCGGTGGTACCGAGACGGTGCCCTTGCAGGCCCGTATCATTGCCGCCAGTCAGTATGATCTGGATATGCTGGTAAAAGAGGGGCTATTCCGCCAAGACCTTTACTACCACTTGGCGGTGGTACCGGTGCACATTCCTCCACTGCGCGAACATCACGAGGATGTACCGGAGCTGTTGCAATACTACACCGACTTTTTCGTCACTCAGGACAAACTGGCCTACCGTCGTTTCTCTCTCTCGGCACAAAACCGCCTGCGAAATTACGATTGGCCGGGTAACATTCTTGAGCTACGTAACCTGGTACAACGACTGCTGCTGGCCGACGATGGTAGCGATATTCTGCTGGAAGAGGTCGAGGAGGCTCTGCAAACCGGTCTGAATGAACGACACCTCATCAACACCAAGCCTGCCATCGATTTCGAGATACCACTGCGTGACGCCCGTATCCAGTTTGAGCGAGCCTATCTGGAGCACAACCTGAAGCAGGTGGAGGGTAGTGTCGGTGAGCTGGCGAAGATAAGTGGTATCGAACGCACCCATTTATATCGCAAGCTGCGTGCCCTGGGCCTGAATCCCAAGGATTATACACGCCTCAACAACAAGGCCGGATAAGGCTACACCCAAAGTCGTATCGGGACTACAATGCACACAAATAACAATCAACAAGGCAGACGATGAAGATCATCATACTCGGTGCTGGCCAGGTGGGCAGTTCAGTGGCCGCCAATCTGGCCAGCGAAGCCAATGACATAACCGTTATCGATACCGACGCCGAGCGTCTACGCAGCCTGCAAGACCGCCTCGACATACGCACCATTCAAGGTAAGGCCTCGCACCCTGCGGTACTGGAACGAGCCGGGGCCGAGGATGCCGATATGATCCTCGCCGTCACCAACTCCGATGAGACCAACATGGTCGCCTGCCAGGTGGCCTATACCATCTTCCATACCCCCACCAAGATCGCCCGCGTGCGCGCCGGCGCCTACCTGGACTACCAGCAACTATTTGCTCAGGATGCATTGCCTGTTGATGTACTCATTAGTCCGGAACAGGTGGTCACCGACTATATAAAACGTATCATCGAAACCCCTGGTGCCCTGCAGGTGTTGGACTTTGCCAATGGCAAGGTACAACTGGTGGCGGTGCGCGCCATTGCTGGCGGCTCTCTGATCGGAGAAAAACTCAAGGAACTGCGTATCCATATGCCGGGCGTAGACACACGTGTGGCCGCCATCTTCCGTCGCGGCCAACCCATCATCCCCACCGGTGACACCACCATCGAGGTGGATGACGAGGTATTTTTCATTGCCGCCAAGGAGTACATCCGCGCGGTAATGAGTGAGCTACGTGAGGTGGACAAACCCAACAAGCGTATCATTATCGCCGGCGGCGGCAATATCGGCCGTTCCCTGGCCAAATCACTGGAAAACAGCCATTCAGTGAAGATCATTGACCACAACACCAAGCGCGCCCGCGCCACCTCAGAAGAACTGATGAATACCATTGTCCTGCTGGGTGATGCCTCGGACGAGGAGCTGTTACTGGACGAGAACATCGAAAATACCGACGTCTACTGCGCCCTCACCAATGATGACGAGGCCAACATCCTCTCCGCCCTGCTGGCGAAGAAGCTGGGCGCGCGCAAGGTGATGTCACTGATCAACCGCAGCTCCTATGTGGATCTTGTGGAGTCCGGCGATATCGATATAGCCATCTCTCCACAGCAGGCCACCATCGGCAGCCTGCTTACCCATGTTCGCCGTGGTGACGTTGTGGCCGTACATTCCCTGCGACGCGGTGCGGCCGAGGCCATCGAGGCTGTGGCGCACGGCGACCATAGCTCCTCCAAAGTGGTGGGCCGTGCGGTAGAGGAACTGGAGCTGCCTCCAGGCACCACCATTGGAGCCATTGTCCGCGGTGACGAAGTGCTCATCGCCCATCACGATACGGTGATCGAGTCCGATGACCACGTCATTCTCTTCCTGATAGAAAAAAAATACATCCCACAGGTGGAACGTCTGTTCCAGGTGGGCATTACCTTTATTTAGAATCGAATTATGCAACTGCAAGCCATCTTCAAGATCATCGGTCTTCTGCTCATGCTGTTTAGCACCACCATGCTGACCCCGGTTATCGTCGACCTTATCTATCAGGAAGCGGATTCCCTGCCTTTTTTAATGGGCTTCGCGGTAACCTTCTTCAGCGGCCTGCTGCTATGGCTGCCGGTACGTCGCCACCGCAAGGAATTGCGCCTGCGTGATGGCTTTCTTGTGGTGGTACTGTTCTGGACCGTACTGGGTCTGGCCGGGGCGATACCACTGATGTTCACCCTGCAGCCCCACATGAGCTTTACCGATGCCGCCTTTGAGTCCATCTCCGGTCTGACTACCACTGGTGCCACGGTTCTGACCGGGCTGGATGATATGCCCCATGCCATCCTCTTCTATCGCCAGCAACTACAGTGGCTGGGCGGCATGGGTATCATCGTTCTGGCGGTTGCTCTTTTACCCATGCTGGGTATCGGTGGCATGTCCCTGTATCGTGCCGAAACCCCGGGGCCCATGAAGGACTCCAAACTAACACCACGTCTTACCGGAACTGCCAAGGCCCTCTGGTATATCTATCTCTCTCTGACCATCGCCTGTGCGCTGGCCTACTGGCTGGGGGGAATGGAGGTATTCGATGCCATCTCCCACAGCTTCGCCACGGTATCCATCGGCGGCTTCTCTCCCCACGATGCCTCTATGGGATATTTCGATAGCCCCTTGCTGGAGATGATCGCCGTCGTCTTCATGCTGTTGGCCGGGGTCAACTTTGCCCTGCACTTTGTTGCCTGGCGCAACTTTGATCTGCGTATCTATCTGCATGACAGTGAGTTTCGCACCTACGCAGTGATCCTCACCATCCTTAGTGTCATCACCGTGATCTATCTATATACCAGTGATACCTTTATCCTGCCGGAAAATGCCCTCCACAATGGCATATTTCAGGCGGTATCCATCGGTACCACCACCGGTTTTACCACTGCCGAATACCATATCTGGCCCGGTTTCCTACCGGTACTGTTATTGTTCGCCAGCTTTATTGGTGGCTGTGCCGGTTCTACCGGCGGCGGCATGAAGGTAGTGCGCTTCCTGCTTTTGTTGAACCAGGGTCGCCGTGAGATCTTTCGTCTCATTCATCCCAATGCGGTCATCCCCATTCGCATGGGAGAAAAGATTATATCGCCGGGAGTCATAGAATCTGTGTGGGGTTTCTTTGCTGCCTATGTTGCGGTATTTGTGGTGATGATGCTGATCATCATGATGACAGGTCTGGATCAGATCAGTGCCTTTTCCGCCGTTGCCGCCAGCCTGAATAACCTCGGTCCTGGACTTGGCCAGGTGGGCTCCAACTATGCAGACATCACAGATACCGCCAAGTGGGTGCTGAGCTTTGGCATGATTATGGGACGGTTGGAGATCTTTACCCTGTTGGTGATCCTCACTCCCGCCTTCTGGCAACGCTGAGATGGATCTGACCCAACACCCGGATGCCCAGCGTTGGGATAAACGTTACACAGAGAAAAATGAGGCTGGGCCCGCCTGCGCTGTACTCAGAGAGAATTTGCATCTGCTGCCCAGCCAGGGCAAGGCCCTCGACCTGGCTTGCGGTCTGGGTGCAAATGCCTTGCTGCTTGCGCAACAGGGACTGAGTGTGGAGGCCTGGGATATCTCCGAGGTAGCCTTACAAAAACTGCAAGCCACAGCCATACAGAAGGGTTTGGATATTAACTGTCGGCAATGCGATCTTCGTAGCTCGGTAGCGGAAACAAATTCCTTTGATGTCATCGTCGTCAGTTATTTTTTGCAACGAGAAACACTGCCCTTACTGGCTCAGGCGCTAAGACCCAACGGCCTGCTCTATTATCAAACCTTTAGCCGTTTGCGTGTGGATGACAGTGGCCCCAACAATCCGGAATTTCGTCTTGCGGACAACGAGCTGCTGCAACTCATCCCTGACTTACATCTACGTGTTTATCGTGAGGAGGGGCTAACGGGAGAGGTGGAAAAAGGCCTTCGTAATGAGCTTATGTATATTGGCCAAAACACGCGTTCTATAGTTTAGCCATCGGTCTCACTCATTCATCGCCCTGACTCATCACCCAGGCACTATGTGAGCGATCTTGCTTAGCCTGATACATGGCTCGATCGGCAAAATGCAGCAGATTTCGCCTCTCCACTCCATGCTCAGGTGCCAAACTGATACCAATGGCGAAACCAACCGTGCACTCATCCTGGTTGATATAAAAAGGCGCATCTATCGTATCGATGAGCTTATCCGCCACACTGGTCGCGTCGCTGCCATCAGTCAGATCCCGTAGCAAAATAACAAATTCATCACCACCCAGACGCGCCACTATATCCTCTGGGCGGATCACCGATTTAATCCGCATAGCCACCTGCTTTAACAACACATCACCCACATCGTGGCCAAAGTTGTCATTAACCGACTTAAACAGGTTGAGATCTATAAACAAAAGTGCGAATAAAACATTTCGCTCTTTGCAATCGGCCAACTCATTATCCAACTGCTCGATAAACATCTTTCGATTTGCCAGGCCGGTTAAAGAATCATAATTTGCCAGATAGGCAAGACGTTCTTCTTCGCGCTTGCGTACGGTAATATCCCGAAACCAGCCGACATAATGACTGACACCACCATTGGCGTCCTTAATCACGCTAATGCTCAGCCATTCCGGGTAGACCTCACCATTCTTGCGCCGATTCCAGATCTCTCCTTCCCACTCTCCAAAGGCAAACAATGCCTGCCACATAAGCGCGTAAAACTGCTTATCCTGTTTACCGGAACTGAGTACATTGGGAGAGAGCCCCAGCACATCTTCCTGCGTATAGCCGGTTATGCGACTGAACGTATCATTGATGCGAATAATACGGTTTTTGTGATCGGTAACAATAACGCCTTCCTTTACATTGGCAATGATGCGTTCGGCCAACATTAACTCATCCTGCATCCCTTCACGCCGTTCTGCCTCGATACGTAGATTGTCAGCCAATTCTTCATTTTCAAATCGGTGGTGCAGTCCCTTTGTCTGACGTCGATTGGCGGTAATGGCAAAGGTATAGAGTACGATAGTAAAGGCAACGTAGAGAAAACCCAGATTGAACATCAACTGCCCGTGTTCTGTTGCGGCAAAACCTTCGACAAATAATACCGACAAATACGGCAGGGTCAGCGAAAAGAAAAAGCGTTTAAAGGATCCCAGACAAGGTGACAGCGAACTTACTGCGCCAGCGAGCATGCCAACACTGATGAGTAACAAAACAAAATGTTGCACCAGATCATGATTCAACAACATAAAACCTGCCGATGCACCCAACAATAATCCGTTTAACAGCGTACCGTTACGGAACCATCTTGCCCAATATATGCTGGGTTTTGAATCACTGGCACGCCGGTAATACTGTGCGATATACAAGCGCACGACACTCAGTATTATCATTGTTACGCCCCAGCTTAACAGCACTGGCATAGGAACCCGGTTCCACAGGGTCCACATCGTCATCAGGGCAACAAAGATGGTAATAAGGTGAACCACCGATGCAAACTGGTAGACCTGATCAAGCTGTGCTGTGAGGATCCGTTGTTGCAGATTGGGTACAGCCACTAAGACAAATCTCCGATTACACTTTTACTTTTTAGTCTGACCCTAGTCTAAAAAGAACCTATATATAAAACAATTACATACATGTAGATTTTTGAATATCGTTACAATCATAAAAGGCTTGTCTACATACATCGGAAATTTTCCATGCCAACTTGAAATTACCGGGTAACACCCCCATTTTTAGCTAAACGTGTCGCTGCAGTAGGCATCGTGTACAATACCCAAGCTTTTTACTCGGCATTTACTTTGAATTCAGGAGTCCCCGTGGAGCAATATCACGGTACAACCATACTTTGCGTGAAACGTGGCAATAAGGTCGTTATGGGTGGCGACGGCCAGGTGTCCATGGGCCCCACCATCATGAAAGGCAATGCCCGTAAGGTACGCCGCCTCTATCATGATAAGGTTATCGCCGGTTTCGCCGGAGGTACCGCCGACGCATTTACCCTGCTGGAGCGTTTCGAAGGCAAACTGGAGAAATACCAGGGACACCTGTTGCGCGCTGCGGTAGAGCTGGCCAAGGACTGGCGTACTGATCGTATCTTGCGCCGCCTGGAGGCACTGCTCATCGTCGCCGACGGCACCACCATGCTCACCATCACCGGTAACGGCGATGTGGTGGAACCTGAGCTGGACCTGATTGCCATCGGTTCTGGCGGCCACTTTGCCCAGTCAGCGGCTCGTGCCCTGCTGGAAAATACCGACATGGATGCCCGTACCATCATCGAAAAGGCCATGGGCATCGCTGCCGATACCTGTGTCTACACCAATAACAGTCTGATCCTTGAAGAGTTGGAAGCGTAATAGATGTCACAAATGACCCCACGCGAGATCGTCCAGGAACTGGACAAGCATATTATCGGCCAGTCCGAAGCCAAACGCGCCGTCGCCATCGCCTTGCGTAACCGCTGGCGTCGCAGTCAGGTAGGTGATGATCTGCGCAATGAGATCACCCCCAAGAACATACTGATGATCGGCCCCACCGGTGTCGGCAAGACCGAGATCGCCCGCCGCCTGGCGAAGCTGGCCAATGCCCCCTTCATCAAGATCGAGGCGACAAAGTTTACTGAAGTCGGCTATGTTGGCCGCGATGTAGAGTCTATCGTTCGCGATCTGGTAGACATGTCCATCAAGATGACTCGTGAGCAGGCGATGGAAAAGGTGCGTCACCGTGCCGAGGATGCCGCCGAGGACCGCATCCTCGATATCCTCCTGCCTCCAGCGCGCGGTGTGGAAGAATCCAGCGAAGAGAATCCCACGCGACAAAAATTCCGCAAGAAACTGCGCGAAGGTGAACTGAACGACAAGGAGATCGAGATCGAGGTCACTGCCCCCTCCGTGGGCGTGGAGATCATGGCCCCACCCGGTATGGAAGAGATGACCAACCAATTACAGGGCATGTTCGCCAACATGGGCGGACAGAAGAAAAAGTCCCGTAAGCTGCCTATCCGTGACGCCTTGAAACTGCTGGTGGAAGAGGAGGCCGCGCGTCTGGTCAATGATGACGAGATCAAGGCCCTGGCGGTAGAAAATGCCGAGCAAAACGGCATTGTCTTCCTTGACGAGATCGACAAAATCACCCGCAGTTCGGATTCACACAGTGGCGGAGAGGTCTCCCGTGAAGGGGTACAGCGTGACCTGTTGCCACTGGTGGAAGGTTCAACCGTCTCCACCAAGCACGGTATGGTGAAGACCGATCACGTCCTCTTTATCGGCTCCGGCGCCTTCCATCTGACCAAGCCTTCGGATCTGATCCCGGAACTACAGGGTCGTCTACCTATCCGTGTGGAATTAAAGGCTCTGACGGTGGATGACTTTGTCTGCATCCTAACCGACACCGATGCCTCGCTAACCAAGCAATACAAGGCACTGCTGGCCACCGAAGGGGTAGAGTTGGAATTTACCGCCGAGGGCATCCGCCGTCTTGCAGAGGTTGCCTGGCAGGTGAATGAAACCACAGAAAACATCGGTGCCCGTCGCCTGCACACAGTCCTGGAACGTCTGTTAGAGACACTCTCCTACGAGGCCTGCGACCGATCCGGTGATACCGTCACCGTAGATGCCGAATACGTTGATGAAAACCTGGGTGAACTGTCCCGGGATGAAGATCTTTCCCGCTATATCCTCTAGGGCTATAGCGACCATTCATTGAGGAAACAGAAATGTCCAAGACCCCACGTCCTGTAGACGTCAAACTGCACCAAAAATCGAAGATGCTGGAGATCAGCTTCGATGACGGCAAGACCTTTGAGCTCTCCTGCGAGTTCCTACGCGTCTTCTCCCCCTCGGCCGAGGTCCAGGGTCACGGCCCCGGCGAAGAGGTATTACAGCTGGGGAAAAAAGGCGTCGGCATCAGCGGCCTGGAGTCCGTCGGCAACTACGCCATCCAGCCCACCTTTACCGATGGCCATCATACCGGCATCTTTTCCTGGGAAACCCTGTACAATTACGGCACACACCAGGAAGAGCTGTGGCAGGCCTATCTGGATCGTTTGGAAAAAGAGGGTGGTTCACGCGAGCCAGCCGGTGGCCAGGCCATCGACATCACCAAGGTAGACAAGGTGAATCGCCCCGAGTGGTAGTTCGAGAATAGACATGGAAAATAACGGCAAGACCCATTTCGGTTTCGAAGAGGTAGACGTACAGAGCAAGCAGGGCCGTGTGGCCGATGTCTTTCACTCTGTGGCCGCCAAATACGACATCATGAACGATGTGATGTCCTTTGGTATCCACCGTCTGTGGAAACGCGTCACCATCGAGAAGAGTGGCGTGCGTCGCGGCCAACGGGTTCTGGATCTGGCCGGTGGCACCGGCGATCTGGCCTCCAAGTTCGCCTCCATCGTCGGTCCCGATGGCGAGGTGATCCTCGCCGACATCAACGCCTCCATGTTGCGTGAAGGTCGCGACCGCCTGATCAACGACGGCCATGCCGGTAATACCCGCTATGCCCAGGTCAATGCCGAGTGCCTGCCCTTCCCTGACAACTATTTTGACTGCATCACCATCGCCTTTGGATTGCGTAATGTCACCGACAAGGACGCTGCACTGCGCTCCATGTATCGGGTACTGAAACCCGGAGGTCGTCTGTTGATACTGGAGTTCTCCAAGCCTGTGGTGCCCGGTTTGAATCAGGTCTACGACGTTTACTCCTTCAAACTGTTGCCGATGATGGGCAAGCTCATCGCCAACGATCCGGACAGCTATCGTTATCTGGCCGAGTCCATCCGCATGCATCCGGATCAGGACACCCTTAAAGGGATGATGGTGGAGGCCGGTTTCGAGCGTACCGAATACCATAACCTCACCGGCGGTATCGTTGCCTTGCATAAGGGCTACAAGATCTAGAAGCTTTGTGGCGCGCACAGCACGCCCTATATACCCTTCTATAGGGCGCCCCATGGCTGCCACCCCTGATATACAACTCTTAGCTCGCGGTGCATCCAGCCAGCTTTCATGCCAAAATAGCCCCCTCTTTATTTAATCGGTTACACCCTTATATGGATGAGTTGCTACAGGCATTCTGCGCCACCCTGGAAAGCGCCTTTAATGGCCTTATCGCTATGGATCCCGAGGCCAAACATCGCCTCGCTGACATGCAGGGCAAGGTGATCCGTATCCGCCTGAAAGAGATCGACCTCAGCCTCACCCTGATACCCACTAGCGATGGCGTAATGGTCTATCCCCTCTATGACGCTGAACCCGATACCGAGATCGTCGGCACCCCGATGGGGCTGATAAACCTGGGGCTGGGCAACAAGAGCGCCCTGTTTACCGGTGAGGTAGAGATCAACGGTGACGTGAAGCTGGGCCAACAGGTCAATCGTCTGCTGGATCAACTACACATTGACTGGGAGGAGCAGCTCTCGCACCTGACCGGCGATGCCGTCGCCCACCACCTGGGCAGGGCCGCCCGTGGTACTTTGCAGTGGGGTACACAGGCCCTGGGCGGTCTGGCCACCAAGCTCACCGAATACCTGCAACATGAGTCTCGCGACCTGCCCCTCCACGACGAGGTCGAGCCATTTTTAACACAGGTCGATGGCCTGCGTGATGATCTGGCCCGCCTGGAAGCCCGCATTAAACGAATCCAGCACACCCTGGGAAACGAGGAATAATCGTTGAAGACCTTGCGCCTGTTAAACATCCTTCGCATCTTTTTACGCTACGGTCTGGATGAGTTCCTGTTTCTGTTTCCACCCTTTAAACAGGTGCGCTTCCTGCTCCTGCTCAGCCCCTGGCACTGGCTGAACCGCCGCCGCCCTGTGGGCGAGCGAATCCGCCTCAGTCTGGAGGCATTAGGCCCCATCTTCGTCAAACTGGGTCAGATCCTCTCCACCCGTCGCGACCTGCTACCAGAGGATATTGCCACCGAACTGGCCAAGCTGCAGGACAATGTTCCCCCCTTTTCCAGCAAACTGTCGCGCCAGATCATCGAAAAAAGTCTGGGCCAGAGCATCGAGCAATTATTTGCCAAATTTAAGGATGAACCGCTGGCCTCCGCCTCCGTTGCCCAGGTCCACTCTGCCACCCTTAATGACGGTAAAGAGGTGGTGGTAAAAGTATTGCGTCCAGGCATCGCCCGCACCATCCGTTCCGATGTGGCACTGATGTACCTGCTGGCTGGACAACTGGAGAAACGCTGGTCGGAAGGCAAACGCCTGCGTCCGGTTGATGTGGTGAAGGAGTTCGAAAAGACCATCTTCGACGAGCTAGATCTGATCCGTGAGGCCTCCAATGCCTCCATGCTGCGGCGCAACTTCATCAACTCGCCGCAACTCTATATACCCGAGGTCTATTGGGACTACATCCGCAAGGATGTGATGGTGATGGAGCGCATCCATGCCATGCCAGTCACCGATATCGAGGCCATCAAGGCTACCGGCATCGATCTGAAACAACTGGCCGCCATGGGCGTGGAGATCTTCTTCACCCAGGCCTTTACCCACAACTTCTTCCACGCAGATATGCACCCGGGCAATATCTTCGTTGCCGACGATGGTCGCTACATGGCGGTGGACTTCGGCATCATGGGCAGCCTCACCGAAGAGGACAAACGCTACCTGGCAGAGAACTTCCTCGCCTTCTTCCAGCGTGACTACCGCCGCGTGGCCGAGCTGCATGTAGAATCCAACTGGGTGCCCGCCGATACCCGTGTGGATGAATTTGAATCCGCCATCCGCTCCGTCTGTGAACCTATCTTCGAGCGCCCGCTAGCAGAGATCTCCTTCGGTCACCTGCTGGTGCGTCTATTCCAGACCGCACGTCGCTTTAATATGGAGGTACAGCCACAGCTGGTGCTGCTGCAAAAGACCCTGCTGAATATCGAAGGGCTGGGGCGTCAGCTCTATCCGCAACTGGATCTGTGGCAGACCGCCAAGCCCTTCCTGGAAAACTGGATGAAGGATCAGGTGGGCCCCAAGGCCTTCCTGCGCAACCTCAAACGTCAGGCACCGGTAACCCTGGAACGTCTGCCCGAGGTACCTTTATTACTCCATGGCGTGCTCAAGCAGATGCACGATGGTCGACTGACCACCGCCCTCAAATCCGACGCCCTGGATGGTATCCGCAGCGAGATCCTCCGTGCAAATCGCAGGAGTGTCCTTGCCATCCTCGGTACCGGCCTGCTGATCTCTGCCGCGCTGCTGCTGGAAGTTTCGGCCGCCACCCTGCCCTGGCTAACCGAACCGCGCTGGCTCAGTGGTGGGCTGGCCATCACCGGTCTGTTGAGCTTTATCGCCGCCTGGCCTGGCAGGCCCAGGTCATGAACACACAAACACCACGCCACACCCTGTTGGTCTGGGCCCTGGCTCTGGCCATCTTCACTGTGGTCTACAACATCCTCGAAGGACTGGTGGCAATAAGGTTTGGTATCGAGGACGACAGCCTCACCCTGTTAGGTTTCGGCATCGACTCCTTTGTGGAGGTGATCTCTGGCCTGGGGATCTGGCACATGGTGCTACGCATACGTCGGCATGAAAATGAAGACCCGGACCGATTTGAACGTACCGCCCTGCGCATCACCGGTTTCGCTTTCTACCTGCTGACTATGGGTCTGGTAGCCACAGCACTATTTAATGTCTACACAAACAGCCAGCCACAGACCACCTTCTGGGGCACAGTTATCGCCCTCGTCTCTATCTCCTTTATGTGGCTACTCATCCATTTCAAGGTAAAGGTCGGCACGCTGCTAGGCTCACAGGCGATCATCGCCGATGCCCACTGTTCCCGTGCCTGCATGCACTTCTCTTTCGTCCTGCTAATATCCAGCCTTGCCTATACGCTCACCGGTATCGGCTATATAGATTCCTTGGGAGCGCTGGTGATCGCATGGCTGGCCTTTAAGGAAGGTAGGGAGGCGATGGCCAAGTCACACGGACAGTCCACATGTGGCTGTACCACCTCCTGCAGTACTCCCAACAGCAATTCTTAGCCATGCAAGCAAGAAGTTTGTTAGCATTAAGCACATGTCAAATAACGAACAACTGCCGATGAAACAATACCGTCTCAGTTTCAGCGATATAATCGACCATCAAAATGGCATCGTCGAGGCCATTGTGGATGAGGGCACAGAGGTCTCTGCGAAGCAGATGCACGAACTCCATGACTTTATGCAAGCCCTAACGCCACCCGCCCACGGTCTGTTTGCGAATCGGAAAAACTCCTATTCCTTTACCTTTTCTGGTCTCGCCTCTGCACGCCAGCTACATGGCATCCATGCTGTGGCCGAAGTCACCCACGGAAAAACCAGGAACAAGGTCGTCAAGGCACTATGGCCGGCAAGCATGAAACTGCAATTTTTCGACACAGAAACAGAAGCCCTGGAGTGGCTTAAAAAGAGCATAAAAAAGACATAAAAAAGGCCACTAACGTGGCCTTTTCTCTTAACCGGGTAGGTCGAACCTACTTCATCATATAGGCAATGGCTGCCTTCAGCTCTTTTGCACTCAAACTACTATCACCACCCTTGGGAGGCATCGCACCCTTACCCTTGTCCGCGCTCTTGGTCATTGCAGTCAGACTGCCACGACCCTTCCAGTCAGCCTTATTACCAACCTTGGGAGCGCCCAGAACACCGGAGCTGTGACAGGCAGCACAGGTAGCCTCAACGATCTCCTTACCAGAGCGACCACCGGCCTTAACCACTACGGCACCACTGGTGTTAACCTGACCCGCAGGCTTGATGCGCTCCAGGGTGGACTTCTCTGCCATTTCATCCTGAGCTGCCACAGCCAGACCCAGTACAGAAAGGCCCAGCAATACAGCGATAGCGCGCTTGGCATTTTTCATCATCATAAATCCTCTTAAAATTGGCGAATATGGTTTCCG
>JAOUJT010000153.1 GCA_029883105.1 Gammaproteobacteria bacterium | reverse complement strand
AATCAGGCACACCGAGAGAAACAGAGTAAGCCGCTTGGTTTCGTCAAAAGGCAACCAAGATTAGAAAATGCTGAATTATAGACCCATTACGCTGAGGAGAAAACCGTTACAAACAATCCCCCGGCTCCATGGACGTAAGCCAGGGAGACAGGGTATCCTATGCAGCTTGTTTATGCGCCCGTAGCTTGTATACCCCGTTGTGTACAGGTACCCAGTGCTGGACCAGCTGAGCAGTTGATACAGCAGCTTGTCTACAGGGGAAACAGGTAGTAGAAAATTTTAGCGCCCGTAGCTCAGCTGGATAGAGCGTCGCCCTCCGGAGGCGAAGGTCAGAGGTTCGAATCCCCTCGGGCGCACCAAATAAAAGAAGCCCACCTTGCGTGGGCTTTTTTATTTGGTGTGTTTGAGGGCAGATGAGAACCTCTTTAGGTTCGACGAATCGGCAGGACAGCCGATTCGGACGCACGAATAGTGCGCCCCGTTAGGGGTGAGGGCCATGGATGGTCCGAATCAATCCCCTCGGGCGCGCCATTTTCAAAATCCCGTCCTTTTGAGAGCCGCAAGATTAGTGGTTCTTACACCAGTCCAGAATATGGGACGGGATTCCTCAAGTGATTCCAGAACAGCCGATTCCTGAGTACCACGTAGAATGTGGGGTTGAGGCGTACCGAAAAATTTCCCGGCAGAGTAAGGACACTTGAGAGAGGAGTCTATACAGACTGAAGGCAGAACAGAAAAAGTATTGCTCTTTTAAAAGTTAAGTTAGCACGATTACTTTTCTAAAATTTAGTTTGCTCCGGTATTGAACATCAGATGCCCATACCCCCAAAGGATGGTTCCAAATATTGCACTAACAGATAGCCACTTGGTTATTAATCTATCTATCCTAAATAGAGTTTCTGTGTAAGCCCAAAATGGCTCCTTGGAATTACCATAGTTCCCTACTTCACCTTCATTGCTAAGAGAAAGAAGAGCACACCTTTGGGAATTGATTGATTTAGGATCTTCAGTCAGATATATAAGACACATTTTTGTCACTACTTCGTAAATGCTGAAAAAGCATATGCCCCCTTCCCTCATCTGGATCTCTACTCAAATAAATAAATCCATGCATATCTGAATTCCATCGTCTCCAAGGTTGTCTTTCAAACAAGATTTCCGCGATGATGACACAACCAATCAAAACAGCCCCAGAAGAAGGCACTTCCCAGTTTATTAAGATAGATAATCCCACAAACAACCAACCCAGCAACAATGCCCCCCATGTCCCTTTTAAAAGGATATAGTGAGCACGTATATAACTAATATTTGGCAGTTCTACTTCTCTTCCACATTCGTACTTTGCTTTCATATATTTGATGCCTAGCATCTATTTTTCACTTGACCAAAATATCCTTTTTTAAGAATCTATTTCTTCAGGCTGGGGCTTGTTTGGTTCGATACCCATAACAGATGGATTAAATAATAGTGTGTATCCACAATTCGTACATACTACATTTATCTGCGGTACTCCTTGGCTGTAATAAAATCTCGTTGTTCTCAAATCGATACCAATAGGTAACGCTGCTAATTCTAGAATTTGCCAATTAGAGTGACCGCAACATGTACATCGCAATTGCCCACATTTCTCTTGTATCCATTTTGCTATTAATTTCTGATCATCCTTACTAATTGTCATAAATTTATCCTTTCTCGAATAGAAGAGTAGGCAGTATTAAACCTATTCCCCAAATAGGTAGACGTGCCAACTCTATTATTCTCAATCCACTCACCAATTTCACTCTGATTACCGACAAAATAAACTGATGCATCAGTTTGTGAAATAGGGTCCCAGATATGAGAGTCCCCCAGCATTGGTCGCACTCCTATGCAAAATACAGAGCTCGCAGAAAGGACCCTTTCTGCCCAAGAATCTTGCAAACTTTTAATTATAGATGGAGAAACATTAAGTATTTTCCCTTCCATATATAAACACATTACTGGAGCTAAACCAGTTTCAACTAAACACTTCTGAATAACACGGTCAGAATCAAGAAAAGCCTCAACCCCGCCCTCAAATGTCACTCCAGTTCCATATGACACTCCCTGTCCAGCCTGGACACCATGTGAAAACATATTAGATGACCCATGAAGCTTCCAAACTGGAACAGAATCAATATGGTCATCATCAAAATATGAGATATTGTGTCCCATTTCAGCCAGGCAAAACTCAAGGATACAGTCATAGTTCAGTGTAGAAAAAAGAGTTTTATGTAGTATTCCTGCCTCATTAAGATCTGCAATTAATAGATTATACAATGTTGATTTGTTATATGACCTAAACTGAATAAGGTATACTGCCAGCTCCCTCATCAAACCTGGAATCGCAGAACCTAATTCATCGTAAATAATCTTCATACCCTGTTCAAAATCAGAGCTAATTTTTTTTACGATATGTGGTGAAAGTGAACCCCATGAAGCTGGATAATTTTCTTTCAATGCTGGATACAAACAAGAACCCAAAGGTGGCTGCTCTGGGATAACTCCTCCACATCCATAACTAGCCCCTGCACCAAAAAGAAATATGATATCTTTCAATTATTATCCTTATGTATAAATACGATATTATCTGATCAATCCGAATATAGCATATCTTCAAATAGTATCTGTTTATTATCACTGAATGCTATCATTATATGAATCTAGACAATCCCCCTTCCAAATATCAGGACCAAAAAGACCTGCCCGAGAAACTTCCCAAAAAATGATTTATATCACCAACTCAGCCTACAACCTGCGTAATAAGTAGTGATTAGATCACCTCTCCGATAGGCGCAACCGCCTACGGAGGCGAAGGTCAGAGGTTCGACAAAATTGCCGGGAGCA
Source organism: Gammaproteobacteria bacterium (assembly GCA_029883105.1). Lineage (GTDB taxonomy): Bacteria > Pseudomonadota > Gammaproteobacteria > Thiohalospirales > Thiohalospiraceae > JABURT01. The sequence continues at coordinate 4,111 of JAOUJT010000153.1, read as the reverse complement.
ATTTTGGACATCATAGCGCAGCGAAGATGGTCCCGTAGGGAAGGCCCACAGGGAAGTGGGCCGCAATCCTCTCGGGCGCACTAATACAAAAGGGCCTCTGTGGTATACAAAGGTTAATCTTTAAACCTATTGTGGCGACCGCCACTGCGGCAACCATTTCTGCAGCGCTTTCAGGCTCACCGGCCGGCTCATGTAGTATCCCTGAGCCTTGTCGGCGCCATAGTCAGACAGTTTGTTGTATGCCTCCAGGGTTTCAACCCCCTCGGCAATCACCTTCATACCAAGATTGTGTGCGAGCTCTATAGTAGAACGGACTATTGTCTCGTCACTGCCGTTATTGGCCATGCTCATCACGAATGATTTATCGATCTTCATTTCATTAACCGGCAACTGTTTTAAATAGGCCAATGAAGAATATCCTGTACCAAAATCATCGATAGCCAGATGTATACCCATATCATCAAACTCTTTAAGCATTTTGGTGGCGATAACCGGATTAGACATCATTGCATTTTCAGTTATCTCAAAAGAGAGATAATCTACACTCATAGTTCGAGCCGCAATTATCTTTTGTACATTTAAAACAAAGTCTGGTTCTTTTAGATTGTGTGCAGATATATTTATCGCCACCCTTAAGCTATGACCAAGGCGCTGTAATTCTTCGCCGCTTTCCAGCGCCTTATTCAAGACCCAATAGGTAAGAGGATTAATCAGCCCGGTGTGCTCAGAAAGTTCCACAATATATTCGGGCGACAACCAACCATGTACTGGGTGTTTCCAGCGCAGAAGACATTCAACACCCGCAACGGTTTCCAGTTTAAGATCAATGACTGGCTGATAATATAATTCCAGTTGATCCTCATCCAAAGCAACGCGCAGATCACTGTTAAGATTTAATCTATAGAGACTATTATCATCCTTGCCTGGATCATAAACATCACAACCTAGTTTGTTCTGTTTTGCTACATACATAGCCACATCAGCATGCTGAATTAGCGTATGTACATCATCACCATGATCTGGGAAACAGGCAATGCCAATACTCATACTCACATATAACTGTAACTCATCAACATCGTACGCTTGCGAAATTGAGTCAGATAATTTCTTACACAGCGTCTTTGCCTGTATACAATCTGAATCTGGCAATACAATTGCAAATTCATCACCACCTAGTCTGGCAACGGTATCGTTTGTGCGAACCAGACTTTGCAGGCGCTGGCCTATTTTTATTAATAGCTGGTCGCCAACATGGTGCCCAAGAGTGTCATTGATCTCCTTAAATCGATCCAGATCGATGATTAGCAAGGTCACATTACTATTGTTTCGTCGAGAATTTTCTATTTGATAGGCTATGCGCTCTTGTAACAGGATTCGATTGGGCAGGGTGGTTAATGAATCATGTAAAGCCTGATACTCCAATGCTTCCTGTCTTATCTGTACACGATTAGACATCTCTCTGAAGGCATCAAACAAGGCTGCTGTTTCATAGGAGCGTACGACAGGAAGCAGTTCAGCGCTTTTTCCTGCAGCTTTGGATCTCAAAGCCCTTACCACAGTAGCAATCGGACGAAAAACCAGCCGGCTGGTAGACCAATAATTCAGTAATAAAAACATTAACATCACAATTCCGGCCCACACAAAGATATTCACTTGTTTTGTTGATGTACGCCCAAGATCCTCCACATCTTTTATAATAGAGACATTTATCGCCGTTTCCAGATCCGTGATAACTACCGACATCTTGTTAATAACAGGGACGATATCTTCCTTCATAATCTTAGAATCCATTCGCCAGCCATCTGAGTGATTTATCTCAAGCACTATCTCGAAACCAGAAAACCAGTTTTTTGCTGTCCTCTTCATTTCAGATAAGGCCTCCACCGTCTGAAATCCCAACTTGTTATTGGTCTGGTGCGCATCCAACTTTTTATGTTGCTTGCGCAACTCCTGATACATGGTCTTTATAGCCAGTTCTTGCCGTGGCAGTGATTGTTCATTATATGAACCAACACGATTCGCCATATATAAACGGAAATTCGACAACACCTGGGTCCATAAGAATCGGGCCTGTATAAAATCTGCATAAATCTCAGTATCAATCTTGTCCAGGCCCTCTGCCTGTATCTCATATAGGGCCAGGGCAACAGCATTATTGTAGGCGTTGCGATTATGTCGCATCACTGTTGCGCCGATTTCCAATGATGGGTATTGGCGTGAAGCATCTCCTCTTACTTCAAACAAAATCTGCGAGCGATACTTAAGATCCTTAAGTAGGTTAATAAGTTTGTTGGTGTTGTCGGTATGGAGTTTTGGATTAAGCGACGCATAGGCTGTTAACATGCCGGCACTACTTATGGAATTATCAATGGACTGTATTGCTTGCTGTTGGTATTCACTATGAGAGGGTTCTAACAAATAGGCATTTATAAAGGTATATGCGCTAAGAATAGCTACCCGTATCTGGCGAGTAATTTCACTTGCCTGATGATTTCTGGCAAGTTTATTGCTCGTCTCTTGTTGTGCAAGATGGACAGCCTTATACGCCACATAACTACTAAATATCACCACCAGCATCAAAACTACAGCGCTGAGCGTGTACCGAAAGCGTAAGCTATACCAGTATTTCTTAAATCCCATACATCCACTGATTTTTTATATTTGAATTATTATCGTACTTCCATATGTCGGCTAGACATCCTATAGCTTGAGAATAGTTTACCCATCATCACAGATTGACTATATTAAGACTTACTAATAATCCTCGATGGTTTGGTCCATATATACCATACGCCGTACAGCATTATTAACGTTGTTAGTACCTTAGCCCAGGTTGGTATATTTTGGTTTAAATAGATAAACACAAGACTTATCCCCATAATCAATGACGACAGTTGTTTTGCTTTTAAGGGTATCACTCTGTGTTTATCCCACTTTTGCAGGGTGGGACCGAATATCTTGTGATGATAAAGCCAGTGGTGAAAGCGCCTGGAGCTTTTTGAAAACCCCCATAATGCCAGGATCATAAAAGGTGTAGTGGGAAGAACAGGCAAAAAAGCGCCTACTATACCCAGGGCGACAAAACACCAGGCGAGAATAAAATACAACAACCGTGATAGGGATGGATTCAACAGCTAATCCTCTATTACATAGTGCCAAATCAACGACACATTATTGACTTATTAGCTTATCTGCTAATAGCCCCTTGACTTCAGCAATACGTGCCGTCAGTTCTTGTGCAGAATATTCCTTTGCTGCATGCCGTCCCCATACTGGAGCGGGCCATGAAAGATCACCAACATATCTTACAATGTGGTGCAGATGTAGCTGCGGGACAACATTTCCCAAGGCAGCAATATTCATCTTATCCGCGTGAAAATGTTGCATCATTTTACCTGCAAGATATGAAGATTCTGCCAACAGCTGTTGTTGCTGTTCAACGCTCATTTGATATATTTCTGTAAGATTGTCCAGATCAGGAACAAGGATCAGCCATGGATAATTCGCATCCTTCACCAGTAAAACATAGGACAATTCGAATCTTCCTATAACAATACTATCGCTCTTAAGCTGTGGATGAATCGTCAACAATCTCTTCCTCTTTGGCAAATTTTAATTGTAAGCTAAACTCTTCACCGTTCTCTTCAACGATGAGCTGTATCAGATCTGGAGAGCGTAGCGCAAGCCAGGCACTGGTAGCCTTCATCAGCGCTTCATTTTTGGCATGGTAGGCATGCGCTAGATTTGCGGCAACATAGCTTATCCTTTGCTGTTGCTCCGGTTGAGGATAAAAGATGTCGTCTATTTCTATGCCTGCGGCCATATCCTGATCCATGACATCCAGGAACTCTCGCTGCTTTCCTGGCAAGCGCTGGTTGCGATCATATTCATACACCAACCTTTGATTCACCATCAGCGTTAGCGGTTTGGCAATGGCGGCCATAGTGTCAATCCTCATGCCAAAATTAAGCCCCCGCATGAGAAATGCGGAGGCCTAAAGGATAGCAAAATATATCGAAATGCTTAGTTATGCTTTTCCATCCAGCGTACAGCAAGATAGGTTCCGGCAAACATGCTTATTACAGCAAACAGTGACTCGATGGACAGTGTA
>JAOUJT010000170.1 GCA_029883105.1 Gammaproteobacteria bacterium | reverse complement strand
GGATCCTACTCTGGCAGATAGTGGTATTATGGATAGCCTCACCCCCTTTAAAGAGTGGTGGGTCAAGAGAAATGACAAGGCCACAGATGTACTAAATGTCAGAGCAACCGCCACGAACAATTTTATCAATCAAGGCACCGTACCTGAAGGGGTTTGCCCTAGCATTCATTGCCCACGGGCTAAGAAATGTATTATGAGGAAAGAATGTTTCAGCGACCTATACCCCGCCGGATCCGTTCACAAGCTAATTATAGGAACTACATTATGTTGAGAGTATTGGCGATAGACCCCTCCAGTAATTGTGGCGTCATTGTTATGGAGTTTGATAAAGGATCGGAACCTCGGTTACTAAAGGAGGTTAAGTGGCAGCACGCAGGGAGAGAGAAGGATACGACGGTGAATAAGGTCAAGATCAAAGGTGATGTTGTCCACCCTATGGATCGAGCAGGGTTTTATGCTCAGGATCTTATGACCATCGTTCATTCTTATGATCCAGATGTTGTGGTTCTCGAAGGCTACGGGTTTTCTAGAGTCCAAGGGGTTGACACGATTGTTTTACAGTGTGCTATAGGGACAATTTTGAGATATTTCTTGCGAACCACGCTAGATACTCCATACTTCGAAATCCCCCCAACTTCCCTGAAGAAATTTATCACAGGGAAGGGTAACGCTAAAAAAGACACCATTATGATGGAGGTGTACAAACGCTGGGGTTATGAGGCACCAGATAATGATCTGGCAGATGCTTATGGATTGGCTATGGCGGCAGGATGTTTGTTTGGGTATGTGGGTATGCCTAAAATCAACACTGATGCTTTAGACAAACTTCATGACATGGACCTTTATAAGGAGTGTGCGTCTACTCTATGTGTTTGATTTGTAAGGGTTTTTTCATTGCACTTAATTGCAATAAACCCTTGACACAAACATAAAAAAGACTATAATTAATGTATCAAAAAACCACAAGGAGCTATAAATGGACACCCTAATTCTCTTAATGTTCTTAGTTGGATGTTTTGTAACACCTTTGTTGGGGTTCAAAACCTTATCTACCAGAGAATCAAGATCTGAGGGTTGGTTCGCTTTTAGTCTCCTAATCACAGTTGCGCTAGGCAACTACCTAGCATAAATTTAGAACACAAATAGGCCCAAGGAGGGTCATTATCATGGCAGTAACAAAAGCTAAGGCTAAAGAAAAGACGGTTCCTGCGGCAGAAGTGTCTACGGATTCTAAAGCAAAGAAACCCAATAAATCCGATGTAACCAAGGCTACTAAGTCATTGAGTACTACTGACGTTGCTCCAGCCGATTTAATCATCGATACGGCGAAAGAAGTCGAAACCATCGATATGAAATCTGCACTGGCGTTGGTTCCTGAGTTGCAGGACAAGACGGATTACAACAACTTCAAACTGGGCGGACTACTTAGTCGTATCCAAGAAGAAGAGTGGTATATGCAGGCTGGGGTGGCTAACCTAAAAGAGTACATCGAAACCGTACTTGGATTAGGGTACCGTAAGTCGGCTTATTTAATCCAGATCTATAACGACTTGGTGAACTCAGGTGTTAGTTGGGATCAAGTGAAGGTGCTTGGTTGGACTAAGTTACGGGACGTAAGTCCTCACTTGAATAAAGACAATGTAGAACACTGGATCAAAGTAGCAGAACCTCTGACTGTTATGCAGTTGCAGGAATACCTGAAGGCTCAAAAAAACTCTGGTGACCCCGACGGATCTGGATCAACTCAGACCTCTGATGTCAGTACTATGACTTTCAAAGTCCACTCAGACCAGCGTGAAATTATCGACGCCGCTATTGAGAAGGCTAAAGAAGTCGGTAATACAGAATTTGCAACGGTCGCGCTACAGAACATTTGTGAGCAGTACGTTGCGGGTAGCACCGGTAAGAAGTCAGCTACATTAGAACAGTTGATGCAAGACGCTGGTTGGGAGCAGGTGCTTGGTAAGTTCGGGGAATTGTACCCTGACGTAGATATCGAAGTAACCGCCTAACACCTACAAGCCTCTGATACTAGGGGCTTTTTTCTATGGAGTCTTTATGTCCGATCGAATTTATACTGTTTGTAAAACCCATGGCCAAACTACTTTCTTAGAGATTGTGGTGGATGGTAAATCTCAGTGGACCTGTAAGATGTGCCATGCCATGAATCGAGCACGGAAAAATGGACAGACTCCAGAGAAAAAAATAAACAGAACTATACATTTGCCAAAACACTTACAGTAATCACAACCCAAGGAGGGTTATATATGAGCAAAGGTCTTCACCCCCGTTGGAAAGGTAAACCAAACTTCGAGCAGATAAATAGTCGCAAACTTGGGGCAAACAAAGAGCGCTTTGATCACAATATACGCAGGTCAGAATTAAAAAAATCGATGACTCCTCTTTTTGAATTCAAGCATAAAGAGGCTTTCTGTGCCATGCACTACCATTGCGGAACGTGTAACATAACCGAGATAATCTGGAATTCTCGTGACGGGGTTACCCCGTCCATGGTGAGGTGTAATGAGCCGGGTTGCGACGGGGTGATGAAGCACATCCATTTTAATCTAGACGCTGTTCACCTAGAGTATAATCTCCTACACAATCAGCGCTATTTCCGGGATGGTACTATCGAAGACGCCATGTCTATTACGAAAGAGGTATACGACCGGAGTAAAAAAGACATGCTTGCATCGGGGCACTTCGAGAGTGAATTGGAGTGGCAGACAGCTAGAGGCGCGGCTGTTGTGGATGTTAGGATGGGAGAAGGCACCCCGTTTCCGCAAGGCTGGCCTAAGCTAGACACCCACACTATCAACCCCAAGCAAATAGAAGATGCCCTCAGACATAAGATTTTGGCAGCGGCAAAGACTTTGAATCTAGGTATCAAGATTACGGATATAGATCACGTGACCGAAGATGAGCGGGAGTACCATAGTTGGGTCTTCACCCTACAGGTGAATATCTTAGACCAGCGCCATGAGCATAGTTTATTAGTGGGGTGGGATGGTTACGATTTCGGGATGCAGAAAGGTGAGGATATAGAAGTTGATGAAATCACTCCTGCAGGTATTATGATATCGTTATATGCCGACTTCTTTTTTGAAAAATACCCAGTGGATGTTTGATTATGGATAATAGCGTAAGTGTGGATTTTAGGCAGTTGCCGCCACCCAAAGTAGAGGCCTCTGAGTCTTTGGTGGATTGGTTGCACGATTCCCCCACAGAGTGGACTTCAGAGTGTGACGGATCTATCGATATCCTGACCGACAGAGGTATAGTCAATATACCAGCAGAAGGTTGGGTATTAAAAGGACCGAACAAGGAGCTATGGCCAGCCTCTTGCTGGATTAAATCTAATGAGTTTTTCAGAGCTGTGCGGGGCATGTGATGGGGCTATCTAAACTAGACGATAATGATTTTATAAGTCTATTGAATGTACCGGTCAAGCCACCAAAGCACCATAAATGTAAAGGGTTCTACGAGCCTTTGACTGGTGATTATGATTGCGGGTATAAAGCCCATCGATTGACTTGTGACGAGTGTCGCTACGGTGGGGGTAAAAAGAATCCAAGAGCATTGGTGAACAGACTATGATTGAAGAATACTTAGGCGAACGATTAATCAAAAAACACATAGGGGATGACATAGAGGTCATACCTGACTACTCAACCCTGACAGTAGGTGATGTGTTTTCTATCCAAGATTTTGATCTTAACAACATGCCAAGGTGGGAGGCTGTTTATTTTAAGGTTCATGAGCCCTCTACAGACAACGGGGCATCTATCCTATGCGAACCTTGGTTACCTAAGGGGAGTGTACAATGAGAAGAATCCGACCTAAAGAACGTGCCAACGGTATGAGATACTGCACATTCTGCAAACCGGAGAAGGTTCATGCTGTGTGGAGGACTCAGTGGCTAACTCAAGACCAAAAAACACAGTTTGCCTGCCCTCGCCATAAAGACCAATTGGTAGATGGTATTCAGTTTAAGCCAGATCCAAATTACAAACCAAAACCAGACGATGGCCACATGTCAGAAGCTGACTACCAGAGCTGGAATAATAAAAACGTGTTTTTTTAAGGAGCAACCATGCCAATAGTAAGAGAAACCCTTATGTCTGTGATCAAACGGACGACAAGCGAGAGACCTACCCTAGAATCCACGTTTTCGGATCTACACTTAGACTCTTTGGATAAGGTCGAGATAATTATGGCCTTAGAGGATGATTTGTGCATCGAGATACCTGACGAGTTGTGGGAAAACCACTCTCCTAAGGAGACGTTGGCCGAGGTTCTAAAAAAGATAGAGCCTATATACAACAGAACCCACCGCAGATGACGATAATGATCATAGGGGATACATCCATGTTTAATAAACCTAAAGTTGGGGACAAATTCTGAGGGGTGTCTCCACAAAGAAATTCCCCCGTAGATCAGCGTGAGGGGGAGGTAGTGACAGTTGGGAGACTTTATTTCACAGTATCCTTCGGGGAGGGCCTATATCTACAGAGGCAGTACCACATAGACACAAGGAGGACTAAGACCCCCTCGACCTCAGGATTCATCTTATACAATACCAAGGAGGAGTATATTAAAGAATCCCGGCGAGTAGAGCTACTGACGAAGATAACAGAAGCCGTACATTGGAGTAATAGAAACAACATATCCTACGCTCAAGCAGTTATGGTGGCAGAGTGTTTAGGGATAGAAGAATAACGCAGACAAGATGGGTTCTCCTTTCGGGGGGCCTTATTAATAACCGTCCTCCTAGGTATAAACAAGGTATGTCCTCAGTAACATAGGGACAGAAACTAGGACTAGGAGATTAGGACCTATTGTAATAGCTCCCAGTAGTAACAATACAATCCTGTACACCCGTACAACCCCCATAGAACCTACATTGAACCATAAGGGATACAGGCAGTTATGTAGCAGTAATCTCAGTAGGTCTGCATAACCAGCTCAGGACGTTATCTGTTATACCGCAAAGTTACCTCGATATACCTCCTGTGAGGCAAGACGCTGATTGCTCTTTTGCTGTGACGTGCTCAACCTTAATCGAGACTCTTACTAAGCCTGTGAAGGTAATACCTCTTGACACAAACCTAAAATTGAGTATACTTAAGTTACCTTTATTTACACCTGCCAAGGAGCTTGATGTGACAGAACCCGAACAATTATCTATGCAATTAAGTGCACCGACTAAGACCATAAACCCTGTGGGCGATTTCCAAAATACCCCCTTGAAGAACCCTAACAATAAATGGATGGTACGGTCAGCCTTACAGAAAGCAGTCAGGAGGAGGGATCTGCCCACAGCCTTGAATACAGGAGGTCGGTTGTTTGCCACAGATGAAGCCTACTTCTGGAAGAGTATGGCTATTATAGCTATTGAAGATGTGGCTTTCGGTGACACAGAGGGTAGTATTATTGCATTGAGATCTACCCGCAAAACGTACCTTAAATCAAGAGCGATTACCTTAGGTGTGACTAACGCAGATATGGCTATACACTTAATCACCAGACTGACCCTCGCAATAAAGACTAGGATTTGTTGCGAGATCGCATTACCCAATGATCTGACCCCTATGGTATCTAGTGAGGAGAAAGAGACTACCCTAGCCCTCCTGAAAGAAATCAGCACCGATACAGAACTAACTTTTGATTTCACTCTAAAGGATTTGAGAGAGGATCTGACCTTGGCCTATAGATTGACGGTATTAGCCAACGGTAAGGCTTATGACTTGAAAGAGGAACGCCCCCTCAAAAACCTGAAGGCTTTGAACCATCTGTTAGACCTGTGTAGACCTGAGGATCTGGAATTATTAAATGAGTGCCTGAGCACCCCTATTGACTCTATGATGGCAGCAGCTATACCAGCTTCTATGTTGTTGCGGCAAATAGGCGATGATATAACCATTCAGAAAGATCCAGAATTTGCTCCTCCTGTAGAAGTGTTTAAGGGCTTGCCGGATTACGCACTGGACATGCACACACGCGCTGGGAAAATGGCTATCAACACGTTATATCATCAACACAAAGAGGAGTACCCTGTACTTCAGGACATGGGGAAGCCATCTTCGGGACTCGGAGCTGTGTTATTTGTCCTAGAGGGCGGGGTCTGTGATCAAAGGATGCGGAATCCCTTGCTAGACGGAGCGAAGTTGTGGCAAGATGAGACATTCATTAAGAGCTACGGCCAGTATTCAGGAGACGTCGAAGCCTTGTATACCGTGATTAAACAACCGCACGTACAGAAGAAGCTGGCCAACCTGAGGGCTTGGGCATTTCATAAGGAGAGTTAGTGCTATGAATGTTTTGATAATTGTCC
>JAOUJT010000169.1 GCA_029883105.1 Gammaproteobacteria bacterium | reverse complement strand
GTCGATGAATGCACAGAATAGAGATGTGTACATACAACATTGTCGACCCAAGGTGACCTATTCTTATGAATACATGCTGGAGTTTGTGCGTAAGCTTCGAAGTAAAATGGGTGGTGTAAGCGTGACGGCCATTGATGGCCTGAAAGGGGTGGATATTCAGCAGTGTCAGAAAATCGCAGAAACGATGCAGGTCAACTTTCGGACCCGCACCTTAGGCATTGTTGGATAGGCGTAGATTACGCTGCATGCATGGCACTGATATCCACCTGTTGGATGACGGCATCATAGTCTGAGCGAGTAAGGTAGCGCTGGGAGATGATCTTATCGTTACAGCAGAGCTGGATATAAAAATCACCTGACTCTTCAAGCGAGGAATTTTTGCGCATCTCCTCGTAATCCCGTACTGCGGCGGAGAGGCAGCTGTAATGCATGTGATGAGGGCGTTGATCATGCTCTAAATGACGAGGCATAAGCTTAATATGAATATTGTTTGCGTCCAGCATATGTGCTCCATTTGGTGTGCATATGTATATTTTTCGTGGGGGCATTATCCCTGAAAGGCGACTGTTTGAAACGATAACATTGTCACAAATTGTTAATTATGATTTTGAATGAGTCTAATCATTGGCGAGGTAATTCGAGCGAATACTGAGGGGATTGAGTGAATATTAAACGCTCAGAGTTGAAGTTTTGCCAGATAGATATCTGTCGAGTCATCTTCATGAGATGAGTAATAGCTAACCCAAACTTCATCATCGTGTTGGATTATGCCTGCATAGGAGCAGTCTCCGGAAGAGGGCAGCGTGAGCAGATGCTGTAATTTTTTCTGCTCCAGATCAAGTCTGTAGAGTTCGGTTGCGGCATCACTCTCGCTGTAGGTGCGTATGGCGACGATGATACAGTCATCACTAAGTTTTAATAAAGCGGGACCGCCTATCTGCATTTGCAGATCATGCCAACTCCATTGTGTATAGTCCCCGCAGGATATTCCTAACATGGCGGTGTTGTCGTTTTTTCCATCTCTGCGTAGCAGGAGCACCATTGTGCCATCATCCAGATAGACCCAATCTGATTCATTGGAAAATCCCTGGTTAAAAAGTATTTCTTTATGGACGTCAAAACAAACACCATCGGTACTACGATACAGACGGGTCAAATCCCTAGTATAACCAATGCTGTAGCAGTAGCCCTGAAACCACTTGGCTCGCCACATCCAGATATTTTCTTCTCCCACAGGCTGACCCTGATCCCACAGCTTTCCATCCTGGGATCGAAAGAGCAGGGAATGGTGTTGTAACCGTTCCCCTAGTTGTTTTACCTGCTTGGTATGGATTGCCAGCTGTCCATCAGGATGCAGACAGAATTTTGGATCCCTTAGATCGCTATCTGGTAGTGAGATAGTGGCACACTCCTCCCAGTCATCTCCATTGCAGGAAGAAAGGATTTGCAGAAAACCATTGATAGAGTGATGGGTCTCTGCTGTACGAAATGCGACGTAATAGGTATTCTTAAACAGGATCAGATCGGTAAAGGCATTGTGATGCTGGCTATGCCAAATACGTTTTGTGGATAGTAGTTTCATAACTAATAATCATAATGTATGGCTCCGCGATTTCATAGCAGAGTCACACACTAACGTGATGGATATGGAGTAAAGATATGCTACTTGATTATGAGTTAATCACTAGTCGTCTGCTGTTGGCTCTGGCTGCAGGAGGAATTATAGGCATAGAGAGAGCCTTACATGGCCGTGAGGCGGGTTTCCGCACCCATACCCTGGTATGCATGTCATCCAGTCTGTTAATGTTGCTGATGGTCTATCAGTGGTACCTGGTTCCACAGGAGTTCCTCGATACTGTGCGCACCGATCCAACACGTATGGCGCAGGGAATTATGACCGGTATTGGTTTTTTAGGTGCAGGTGTCATCATCAAAGAGGGTCTAACGGTCAGAGGGCTCACCACGGCAGCCTCCATATGGATGACCTCTGCCATCGGTATTGTTATCGGCCTGGGATTCTATTTTCCAGCGCTGCTGGCAACCATTTTCACCATCCTTACTTTATCCGCATTCCGTTGGATTGAAGCCAAGATTCCCAGTATGAAATACGCACGTCTATCGATACGATTTATTCATAGCGAGAAATATACAGATGAAGATAGCCTGCGACGTCTTATTGAGGAACATAAGATCAAATCCTTTGAAGCGGGTTATCGCCTGGATGAGAAAGGGAGTCGTTTCCAATACGTAATGACGATACGTACCAAGGAGAAGGAAAACTTTCGTCGCTTGGCTCAGAGCCTGGTGGAGATGGAGGATGTACATGAGTTTCAGCTAATCCCCACAAGCTGAGTATGTATGTATGCGGGGAGTGTGAATTCGATATAGAGCCGTTTTTGACACATATCATGAGAGTTTTAGAATTTGTCTGTGATAAAATGGCGAGTAATTAACCACGCGAGATCTTGTTATGACACTGGAACTGGCAAGAGTTGCCATTATTTCTGACACCCATGCTCATTTGGATAGCCGTATCGCCGAGCTTATCCGCGACTGTGAATACGCAGTACATGCGGGTGATATCGGCTGTAACGAGATCCTTGAACAGATGCAGCCCAAGCTTGGTTGTATCGCCGTCGTTGGCAATAACGACTATGTTGGTGCCTGGCCTCAGGCTCAAAGCCACATTGTTGAAAAGCTTCCCCAGATTGCACAGCTGCACCTTCCCGGCGGCATACTGGCCATAGAACATGGTCACCGCCATGGGCAGCATCAGCCAGACCATGAGTCATTGCGGGTTAGTCATCCTACGGCTCGTGCCGTGGTGTATGGACATACGCACAAGATGGTTTGTGACACCAGCGATGAGACATGGGTACTCAATCCAGGCGCTGCGGGTCAAACCAGAAACCATGGTGGCCCTTCATGCCTGCTTCTCACCGCTGCCAATGACAACTGGCAGTTGGAAGAGATACGCTTTCGTCCAGAGTAGAAAAAATTAAAATCTAATATAATCAATATGATAGGGTTTTGTTGGGAGTATGCGTAGGAATGCAGTGGTGCTTATTGTTTGAATCATAGTGCGTTAAATAACATTAATATCATGTGCTTTGTTACTGTATTTGCTAAAGTTTTTTAGGTGTAAGCCGCAAATATCCTAGAACAAAAGAAAAACAGCGATCGTTTCAGGGGAAGATAGGCGATTCAATAATGCAGTTGAAAAAAATTAAGCGTGGGATTGTAACAATAGGGGATGAGCTACCCTGGGCTGTTTATGACGAGGCTGGGACGCTGTTGCTTAAAAAGGGCTACACCATCCCCAATGATCGCCAGTTAGTGGTAATCACCAGCAATGGTTATTATTGGGATGAAATCGAAGAAGAATTTTCTCGCAAGGTTCACCCCTTCGAAAAAATCAAAGAACTCCAGGTTCGTCTGAATCGTGTTATCGAACGTTTTCGCGATGGTACAGACAGAGAAAGTGCGGTCAATGAGCTGGATGAGGTGGTCAACATCCTGATGCTGTTATGCAGTAACAGTCCCGATGTAATGATCGGTGCGGTTCATTTGTTCAATGATCGCCCCTATTCTATTACGCATTTACTGCATATATCGATAGTTACAGCATTGCAGGTTAATGACCTTAAACTGTCTCCTCATACACGCAAGATGTCAGTGGCTGCGGCATTAACCTGTAATCTCTCCATGATGTCACTGCACGAGTTGTTGGAGCAGCAAAAAACACCCCTGACCGATGCACAAAGAGAAGACCTCAAACTCCATCCAAAAGAGTCGGTAGAAATTTTAGAATCATTTAAGATTTCAGATCCGACTTGGTTGGAGAGCGTACTCCATCATCATGAAAGTGTAGATGGTACTGGTTATCCTCATGGATTGAGTGGCGATGCCATTCCGATCACCGCAAGGGTAATCGCTGTCGCAGATTGTTATTGTGCACTGGTGAAGCATAAGACTTACCGTAAAGGCTACACGCCCAGTACGGTACTGAAACACTTCTTCAAACAGAAAGGACAAAAGCTTGATGAAGAATTGAGCCTGCGTTTGATAAAGATGTTTGGCATCTATCCTCCCGGTACCTATGTGAAATTGGCCAATGGCGAGTCAGCCATTGTGATTCAGCGTTCGGGCAGTGCCAAATCCATGTGGCCAATAGTGCGTAGTTACCGCAGTGCTACAGGCCCCTATCTGGCTGAATTGTTATCACATGACTCAGCGGAAGAAAAATTCAAGATTAAAGAAGTGATGGTGCCGGAAACTCATCCTCACGAATATGATGAAATCTGGGAAGTGGATGTTTGATCTCGCCTAGCTAAATTTCTCATCTCGAAACCTTAGCATAATTTTCCCGACTTCATTCCGGTTGCTTATCAGTGCATCCACACAGTATTATTCCAGTTTGTGTTCTGACATTTCCCGCAGTTTGTCAAAGGCCTCATCAACACTCCATGCCTGCTTATAGTGACGTGTGCTGGTTAGTGCCTCGAATATATCTGCCACCGCCATGATATGAGCTTCGATGGGTATCTCTTCCCCTCGCAGCCCATTGGGGTAACCCATGCCATCGATGGTTTCATGGTGATGTTGAGCTATATTACGCAGGATTTGTGCAAATTGATGATCGCTGAACTCGAAGGCGGCGAGGATGTTGTCGATGATCTCCTGCCCCTTATCCACATGGGTTTGCATCACTTCCCGCTCCCCACTATCGAGAATGCCTTTTTTCAACAAGACATGAGCCGGAATGCCTATTTTGCCTATGTCATGCAGGGGGAAGAACAGGTAGACATGTTCGATGAACTCGTCATTGAGCTGGCAATCATCGGCCAGAGTGGTAGCCATAAGTCAGGCATAAAGCGAGGTTTGGTTGATATGAGTGCCGGTTTCCATATCACGATGGCTGGCCAAGTGGTGCATGGCATCGATAGTAGAAGTGAGGGTCTTCACTGTCGCGAGCTCATTGATAATAGTCAGGGCGATGAGATAACTGAAGATATCCAGAATCTTCTGCAAACTGCTGCTATCGGAGAGCTTGGCAGAATAGTGGGCCAGGATATTCTCTCCCTCGGTAACGTGAGTGTTGGCATTTAGGATATCGGTAGGTTCGTCATATTGAGCAACAAAGAGTCGATGGACAAAGGGAAAATATTGCTGCACGGTCTGGTGTATGAGATGCAGTTATTCAGACAATGGAATGTCTTGATTGAGTGTACCCCGGATATTTTTATGATCGAACATGGCATACCTGTATTCGGATGATGTGAATCTATGAAGATTACCGTAACAACATAAACAAGACCTGTAATGTCATAGCACACAATTTACGGAATAATTTTTAAGTTCGAATCGGCAGGTATACGCCAATGAGTTTTGTCAGTTCATATCAATGATTCGACTGCTTCTAGCGGTAGCCATAACTATTCCAGCTCCTTTATTTTTTTAAATAAATCACGTTGTTTGCGAGAGAGCTTTTGTGGTATCTGTATCAATATACGAATATTCAGACTACCTCGGTCCGTACTACCATAGTAGGGGAGTCCCTTACCGCGCAGACGCAGTATTTCATCAGGCTGGGTGCCGGCCGGCACCTTAACCGTCACCTCTCCATCCAGGGTAGGTACCTGCAGTTTTGTACCGAGAACTGCATCGACGATGGTGATCTGTTCCTCGCGCCACAGATCCGCACCAATGCGTTGAAAACGGCTGTCCGCCCGACTATGGATGATCACAAACAGGTCGCCAGGTGCGCTGTTGCTATTCGGTGCCGGCATGCCATGGGCAGTAATACGCAGTGCCATACCCTCTTCTGCCCCGGCGGGGATAGTTATCCTCAGACTCTCCTCCTGTTCCACCTGCCCCCGACCATGGCATTGAGGGCAGGGGTTATCGATGAGTTGCCCCTGGCCATGACATAGGGGACAGACGGTGAACTGCTGAAAGATAAACTCACCCTGATCACGATTACCCTCCTGGCGTAATACCTTTTGTCCAGTGCCATTGCATTCCGTACAGCTGCGCGGGGTAGTGCCTGCCTTCGCACCACTGCCGTGACAGGCGGGGCAGCTTACGGCGCGGCTGTAACGTACGGTCTGTTCACCACCGGTGTTGATCAGATCCAGAGGAACCTCCAGACGAACCTGCAGATCATCCCCGCGGCTCGGAGCCTGGCGTCGATGTCGGAACAGCCGATCAAAGATGGAACCACCGAAGCCGATGTCGAAACCAAGATCACCAAACAGATCTCCGAAGTCGATACCACTGAACAGGTCTTCGGTACTGTAGTCACCGATCCCGGCAAAGCCGCGGGTGTCGTATTGCTGGCGTTTTTGCGGATCATGCAGGACCGCATAG
>JAOUJT010000168.1 GCA_029883105.1 Gammaproteobacteria bacterium | reverse complement strand
CTCATTGGTGATCTTGAACATTAGCGCAGCCAGCGAGTCACCCTCAAACGGCAGGCGACCACACAACAACTGATACAGCATCACCGCCAATGAAAACATATCACTGCGCCCATCTACCTTCTTTCCTGCAATCTGTTCTGGTGACATATAGGAAGGTGTCCCCAGTATGGTGCCGGTGCGCGTCTTGCTGGAATCGGTTAGTGAGGCGATGCCGAAATCGGTCACGCTCACCTTACCACTCTTCGGATCGTAGATGATGTTGCCCGGTTTGATATCCCGATGGATCACTTTATGTTGATGACCATAATCCAGTGCATCCGCCACCTGTTCACCGATGCTTAGCACTGTGTCTATAGGTAACAAATGTTCTGGTTTGGTGTATACCGACAGGTTCACACCTTGTAGATAATCCATCGCGATGTAAGCCAGATCTTCCTCTTCACCCACATCGTAAACGGTCACGATATTGGGATGATTCAAACGGCCGGCCGCCTCAGCCTCACGATAAAAGCGCATCTTCGCCTCTTCGATCTCGCTGGCCTCAAACTCGGCATTGAGGGCAATGGTCTTGATCGCCACCTGGCGTCCGATGGCGGGGTCTTTGGCCAAGTAAACCGTACCCATGGCCCCCTGACCTAACATACTCTCCACCTCATAACGGCCCAGGTGTGGATTCTGTACCCCGCCGCCACTGATGATCATGGTCGCCGCCGGGCCTTGAGTCATACCACGGGCGGCAGCATTCTCCATCTCTGACATATGTTTGATGCGTTGCTTCACATCGCGATAGTTGAATTCATGTTCCTGGATGTAACCGAATACGGCGGTGGCCTTGTTGTATTGACGCTTGCGCTCATAGGCCAGACCCAGATCATAGAGGGTCTCCAGCACCGACTCGCTGGTCTGACAATTGCGCAGGCTGGAATAGGCTTCATCCAACGAACCCTGTTGTGATTGCACCTGCCCCAATCGACGATAGGCCTCGTTGGCCCCGGTCTGGGCACGCACCATAAACGTCCAGTAGCGACGGAACTGACGAGCGGATAAGAGCATATATCCCAACAACAACATCAGCGTGGGCACCGCCAGCGGCAGCCAGGTTTTACCCAATACCAGCAACAGCCACTCTGCCAGCACGGCGGTGACAACGATACCACTGGTGAGCCAGAAGGCACTGCGGATCTGGATACGTGGCAGGAACAGCCATAGATAGAGAGCGACGACGAGCAGTCCACCCCACTGGATCAAGCGGCTCACATACGGCATGGCATACAGGTCTTGATTCAACAGGCTGGAGATCAACTGCGCCTGCGCCTCTACCGCAGAGACCGTGCGACCATTAGCGAGGGTGATACTGGGGACGCTAAAATCACTCTCCAATAAGACTATTTTATTGCGCAAGGCAGAGTGCTTCACCTTTCCATCCAGCAGACTCTTGATGCCAATGCTGGTTACCCCGTTGGGATAATAGGCCGGATAGACACGAAAACGATCATCGGTACGGATAGTATGTGCGGCAAGGTTAATCCCCCGATCGCCCAGCAGCTCTATCCGGTTAGGCCTTACCCGTAAATAGCTGGCCGCCACACGCAAGGCAAAGGAGGGGTAGTAGTTGCCCTCATATTCATACACCAGGGATTGTTGTGGGGAGTTTGCCTCATACATACCCAGGCTAACGCTGTCCCGGTATTGACTGTCTGGCAGAGCCAGCAGATCAATCTGCGGCAGTTCATTTCCTAATAGCCAGCCCGGCAGGGTTGCCCGCAGCGGATCACCCTGCTTGATGGCGGGTAAATGTTCTGTACTACGAATATTACTCGCTGCCTCTCCGTGACGTGGCAGTGAGGTATAGACCGCCACCGTGCGATTGCCCCGTTCTAGCTCCTTGAGTAACTGTTGATCACTATCCAGTGCCGATTTAAGCGCCTTCAGTCGTGACTGGTAGCGACGTGATAGCTTGCGGTTCTTCTTAACGAGGGCTTTATCCAGTTCAAGATCCTCGATAGCCAACAGACGTTTCTGTGCCAGCCCTTCCTGCTGTCCTTGCAGATCCGCCATCAGACCAATCACCGTCACACGGTTATCCTGCAATTTCTTCATTGCATCCATCAGCACCTGTCGAGGCAGGTGGTTGCCCCACTCACTGCGGCTGCGCGGATCCATTCTCACCACCACCACATCCTGGCTGACTCGGGGAGTAGGGCCATAGGTGGCAGCGAGATGGTAAAACCCCTCATCCAGCTTGCGCACCGAGGCCTGCCCTGCCAATAACAGAAAAGCCAGACTCATTAGGGCAATAACCATGCCGCGAGAGAACCAGAACTCCCGGCGGGCAAGGAAAGAAAATGTCGGTAGTTTACGTAATGACGCCATGCTGCATCCTTATCTTGTAATTCTTATGTTCTGTCTTCCGCCAGTCTAACCAATCATGACGACTCTGAACAATCGATACTCTGTATGTATCGGTCAGCTCTGGGGCGAAAAACAGTGCTGTTGAAGAAAGAATGCTATCTCGCGCGCCGTATCTGCGGCATAAAGGATACCGGTGTGGGAATGCGCCAGGATGCGATGCTCACGCATGCCCGGCAGTCGGGTTTCGTCGACCTGTACCGTACCGTCGTTAGGGGCGTTGAAGCGGGTGAATATCTTTCCCAGACCGACACTGCGATCCCCCGCCAGAGAGCCCAAGGGAATGGCCTCTGGCCAGGCGGGCAACTGACCGTCCAGCCCCTGCGCATAGCTCTTGCCCAGCAACCAGCCCAGATGTTTAGTTCGAATGCTACGAGCCGCCAGACTACCCTGATGTGGGCTGGCCATGGTCACCGCCGTTTGAATGCGCTCTGGTGCCAGATGCGCCAGATGACGTAGCACCAGCCCACCCATACTATGAGTAACAAAATTGGCCGCAGTGATCCCCTCTCTGTCGAGGAATTCCAGCAGATGTTGCGCCTGTTGTCGCAAGGGGTAACGGGTGGATGGGTAGGAATAGATGTAGGTTTGAAAACCCGCAGCGCGCAGCGCCTCTGCCAGACGCATCATGATGTAACCACGCACCCAGATGCCATGTACTAACACCACCTTACTGGTGTTCACAACCACTCCCTATGAGAACGCAGAAAGTGACTAGACACTGTCCTTTTGCTCTTGTTCGGTCACCGCCGTTTCATGCTGCTCCGCCATATAGCGTTTAATCGAGATTGTGCGTTTATTCGGCACCCGGCGCACATACTTCTGGAAAAAGAAATTATTCGGCACCTTGATGATCTCTTCCTGTCCATCGTTGTCGTGGATCAATGTGGTATGCATAAGATTGATACTGACCACCTTGCCGGAGATGATAATACTGGCGGCTGGGTCCTGGATCTCGATTTCCTCTCCCATACGAAACGGGGCAAAGATCACCAGCAGTACCGAGCAGAGCATATTGCTCAGCACACTCCAGACCGCAACGAAACCGATACCAAGTAAAACAAACAGCGCAGAGAATGCAGCCCAGATACTGCTAACCGAAAGACCAAACAGGCCCATGAGAGAGATGATTGTAATCAGTATAATGATCCAGCGCAGGGTGAAAGAGGTAGTGATACGTAGCTGCTCATGGATATAACCTCGCTCCGCAACCTTATTCAGGCCCCGGCTCAAAAGCTTATTCACCACCCCTGCCATAAACAGAACCAGCACCCCAATCAGCAGATTCGGTAATTCTGTATTTAAGGCTGTTTGTGCATCACTCAGCAGATCGTTCATATCGTTTGTCCACTGTGCTGCATTGGAAACAGTACCGGCAAACCTGTCATCAAGGTGAGATCTCCAGCATCCGTTCCAGCGCCAGTTTGGCCTGCTCCGCTTCTATGGGCTCAACCTTAATCTGATTCACCGGCTTGCCTTCAAGCAGATTCTCCAGTGTCCACAGCAGATGCTGGGGATCGATACGGAACATGGTGGAGCACATGCAGACGGTGGGAGACATGAAGTGCACATTCTTGCCTTCATGTTTGAACTGCTCGTGCAGGCGATTAACCAAATTCAGTTCGGTGCCTACCAACCAGCGGGTACCCGGCTCCGAATCACGTATGACATTAATGATGTATTCGGTTGAACCTACATAATCGGACTTCTGGCATACCTCGAAGGAGGACTCGGGATGGGAGACGACCTTGCCTTCGGGATACTTTTCCTTAAAGCGATCGATATGTTCCGGCTTGAACATCTGATGTACCGAGCAGAAACCCTTCCACAGGATCATCTTCGCCTTTTTGATCTCTTCCGGGGTCAGACCGCCCATGGGCAGCTCGTAGTCCCACACCACCATCTCATCCAGCGCAATTCCCTTGTTAAAGGCGGTGTTGCGCCCCAGATGTTGATCCGGGAAGAAGAGGATCTTTTCCCGTCGCGCGAAGGCCCAGTCCACTACATGCGGAGCATTGGTGGAGGTACAAACGATGCCGCCGTGACGACCACAAAATGCCTTCAGATCTGCCGCCGAGTTGATGTAGGTCATCGGTGTAATGGTCTCATCCGGCTCCAGCACCTCGGACAGCTCCTTCCAGGCACGTTCCACATTGGCCAGATTGGCCATATCGGCCATGGAACAGCCTGCAGATAGGTCGGGAAGGATGGCGATTTGATCGGGACGGGAAAGGATGTCAGCCACCTCTGCCATAAAATGCACACCGCAGAAGACGATGTATTCCGCCTGAGAATTGGCTGCTTCTCGGGATAGCTTGAGGGAGTCACCGGAAAAATCGGCGTGGCGGAAGACCTCTTCACGCTGATAGTGGTGACCAAGGATCACCAGGCGTTCACCCAGGGTCTTTTTTGCTGCGATGATGCGCGCATCCAGCTCTTTCTCATCCAGCTGAATGAACTGCTGTATCTCGATAGCACTTGTGGACATGTACCCTACCCCAATATTTTTCTATTTATCCGGCCGACTCTGTGGTCGCCGATAGTATCATACTGTTTTACTTGGAAATTAGGCGCCCGCAGGCGCCTAAAGTTCCTTATTAGCGTCAGTCTAGTCCAATCTATTCAGACTTGGACTCTTCGGCCTTGCGACGCAGGCGGATGTTCAACTCTCGCAGCTGCGCATCGCTCACCTCAGACGGGGCCTGGGTTAGCGGACAGGATGCAGACTGGGTCTTGGGGAAGGCCATCACGTCACGGATGGACTTGGCACCAGAGAGCAGCATCACCAGACGATCCAGACCGAAGGCAATACCGCCATGCGGAGGACAACCATACTTCAGTGCATCCAGCAGGAAGCCGAACTTCTCCTGCGCCTCTTCATCGGAGATGCCCAGAGCCTTGAAGACCTTGCGCTGCACCGCTTCGCGGTAGATACGCATGGAGCCACCGCCCAGTTCGGTACCGTTCAGTACCATGTCGTAGGCACGGGAGAGACACTGGCCTGGGTCGGATTCCAGCAGATCCAGGTGCTCCTCGAAGGGGGAGGTAAAGGGGTGATGCAGCGAGGTGAAACGGTTGGCTTTCTCGTCCCAGTCGAACATGGGGAAGTCCACCACCCACATGGGTGCCCACTCGCCTTCGATCAGTCCCAGATCTTCACCCAGCTTGACGCGCAGGGCACCGAGGGCCTCATTGACGATCTTGGCCTTGTCGGCACCGAAGAAGATCAGATCGCCATCCTCAGCGCCGGTACGGGACATAATGCCTTCAACAGCGGAGTCGGGCAGGAACTTGAGTATCGGAGACTGCAGGCCGTCGCGACCAGCGGCTTTGTCGTTAACCTTGATGTAGGCCAGACCCTTGGCTCCGTAGATACCGACAAATTTGGTGTAGTCGTCGATGTCCTTACGTGACAGCTCACCACCTTTGGGCAGACGCATCGCGGCGACACGACCGTTGGGATCCTGAGCCGGACCGGCGAAGACCTTGAACTCCACCTCGGCCAGCAGATCGGCGATGTCGATCAGCTCCAGCGGGATACGCAGGTCCGGCTTGTCGGAACCAAAACGCTCCATCGCCTCGGCATAGGGCATACGTGGGAAGGGATTAGGCAGTTCAACCTTAAGGGTTTCAGAGAAGATCTTACGCATCATCTCTTCCATCATCGTCATGATCTGCTCTTCATCGATGAAGGAGGTCTCGATATCCACCTGGGTGAATTCCGGCTGACGATCCGCACGCAGGTCTTCGTCGCGGAAACAACGCACGATCTGGTAGTAACGGTCCATACCGGAGACCATCAACAACTGTTTGAAGATCTGTGGCGACTGCGGCAAGGCGAAGAAACTGCCAGGATGGGTTCGACTGGGTACCAGATAATCACGAGCCCCTTCGGGGGTGGCCTTGGTCAGCATCGGGGTTTCGATGTCGAGGAAACCATTATCATCCAGATAGCTGCGCAGGCTGCGGGTGATCTCGGAGCGCAGCTTGAGGCGC